>NZ_CP061032.1:2100000-2338496 GCF_014490555.1 Corynebacterium lujinxingii
TCCGCCTGGGCGTAGGCGCGCAGCGCGGAGGTGGCGGACGGGTCGAGATCCCTCGGCACTTGCACCTCGACGGTGACCAGCAGGTCGCCCGCGGAACCGGACTTCTTTGGGATGCCGCGGCCGCGCACACGCAGGGTGCGTCCGTTCGGGGTGCCGGCCGGAACCTTCACCTTCACCGGGTTGTCCAGGGTGGGCACGGCGACCGTCGCACCGAGGGCGGCCTCGGCGAAGGAGACCGGAACCGTCACTTCGAGGTCGTCGTCGGAGCGGGTGAAGGTGTCGTCGTCACGCACATGCACGGTGACGAACAGGTCGCCGGCGGGTGTGCCGTTGGGGCCTGCCTCGCCTTGGCCAGCGAGCCGCACCTTCTGCCCGTCGGTCACGCCGGCGGGGATGCGCACCGTAATCGAGCGGGTACGCCGCACGGTGCCGGTACCGCCGCAGGTCGGGCAAGGGTCCTCGATGACCTCGCCGGTGCCGCCGCAGTTGGTGCAAGGTCGTGCCATGCCGAACGCGCCGGAGTTTTCCCGGATGTAGCCGGAACCCGAGCAGACCTGGCATGTGTGGGTCTTGCCGTCTTTGGAACCGGAGCCGTGGCAGGTGGTGCACGGTGCGTCGCCGGTGAGCTCGACCGGGAACGTCGTGCCCTTGGCTGCCTCACGGAAGTCGAGGGTTATTTCCGTTTCGACGTCGGCCCCCCGCGACGGCCGAGCGTTCCTGCCAGCACCGCCGCGGCCGCCAAAGAAGCCACCGAAGATATCACCAAGGCCGCTGTCTCCAGCTTGTCCACCAGTGGCTGATCCGAAGATGTCGGAGAGGTCGAATTCCGCTTCCGTGCCACGAAACCCGCCGGGAAAGCCGGATCCTCCTCCCCGCCCGAAACGGCCGAAGCCTCCCGAGCCGATCATGGACTTCAACTGGTCGTATTCCTTGCGTTTCTGCTCGTCGCCGACCACGTCGTACGCTTCCGCGACCCGCTTGAACTTCTCCTCGGCCTTCTTGTCGCCAGGGTGATTGTCCGGGTGGTTTTCGCGTGCGAGCTTGCGGTACGCCTTCTTAATATCGGCAGCGCTTGCCGACGAGCTCACGCCCAAATCGCCGTAATAATCCTTGTCGGCCCATTCCTGTTGCATGGCCATCTCGCACCCTCCTTTCTCTATGTTGAGTGCGTCGTGTTCTGGCTAAATTTCGTTCACTAAATAATCTAAGTAAAAAGGCCGGGGATTGAAGGCCGCTTATTGCGTGAACCCAATCCCCGGCCCTGCCATCGAGCGGTGTTACTCGTCGGCGTCGGCACTTTCGGCCGGATCGGCGATGATCACCATGGCGTTTCGCACCAGGCGGTCACCGACGGTGTAGCCCTTGCGCAGTACCGTGCCCAGCACCTTCTCGTCGCCCTGGGACAGGTCCTGCACGGCCTCGTGGACCTCCGGGTCGAAGGCGTCGCCCTCGGCACCGAACTCCTTGACACCCTGGCCGGCAACGATGGTGCGGAACTTGTCCGCGAAGGCCTTCAGCGGGCCTTCGTCCAGGTCGCCGTGCTGCTGGGCGAGGTCGAGGTCGTCGAGAAGCGGCAGGAGCTCGGTGGCGAACTTCGCTTTCGCGTTGTTGGCCAGCTCGCCGCGCTCGCGCTCGGTGCGGCGGCGGTAGTTCGCGTACTCGGCGCTGACGCGCTGCAGGGACTCGGTGCGCTCGGCGAGCTGCAGTTCGATGTCGCTGACCGCGCCGTCGCCGTCAGCGTCCGGGTTCACTTCGCCTTCGGCGATCTCGGCGGCGTCTTCCAACTCAGCGTCGGCGGCTAAAAGGGGATCTTCGTCCGTGGCCAGAGCCTCGGACTCGGCCGCCTCGTCCGCGATGGACTCGGCCTGGTCCGGGGACACGTACTGCTCGTCCGTCTCCGCCGGATCACCCGGGTTGTCGGGCATCTGCTCGTTGAACGGGTTCGTCATCAGACGTCCCCTCCTTTCACTGGGTGGAAGTTACTTGTTGTCAGCGTCGGTGTCGTCGTCTTCGACAACCTCGGCGTCGACAACGTTGTCGTCGCCAGCGGCGTCAGCCTGGGTTGCGCCCTCATTGGCCTGTGCCTCGTAGAGCGCGGTGCCCATCTCTTGGGACTCGGTGTTGAGCTTCTCCACTGCGGACTTGATCGCGTCGATGTCGTCGCCCTTGAGCGCCTCATCGACAGCGTCGGCAGCCTCGGTCACGCGGGACTTGATGTCCTCGGAGAGCTTCTCGCCGTTTTCATCCATGAACTTGCGGGTCTGGTACGCCATGTTCTCCGCGTTGTTGCGGGTCTCCTGCTCCTCGCGGCGCTTCTTGTCCTCGTCGGCGTGAGCTTCGGCGTCCTTGATCATGCGATCGATCTCGTCGTCGGAAAGACCGGAGCCTTCCTGGATCTTGATCGTGTTCTCCTTGCCGGTGGCCTTGTCCTTCGCCGTGACGTGGACGATGCCGTTGGCGTCGATGTCGAAGGTGACCTCAATCTGCGGGACACCGCGCGGCGCCGGAGCGATACCTGCCAGTTCGAAGGAGCCGAGCAGCTTGTTCGCGGAAGCGATCTCGCGCTCGCCCTGGAAGACCTGGATCTGCACGGACGGCTGGTTGTCCTCAGCCGTGGTGAAGGTCTCAGAACGCTTAGTCGGGATGGTGGTGTTGCGCTCGATGAGCTTCGTCATCACGCCACCCTTGGTCTCGATACCCAGCGACAGCGGGGTGACGTCGAGCAGCAGCACGTCCTTGACGTCGCCGCGCAGCACACCAGCCTGCAGAGCAGCACCCAGAGCAACAACCTCGTCAGGGTTGACGGACTTGTTCGGCTCCTTGCCGGTGAGTTCCTTGACCAGGTCGGTCACGGCCGGCATACGGGTGGAACCACCGACGAGCACGACGTGGTCGATGTCGCCGACGGACATACCGGCATCCTTAACCACCTGGTTGAACGGGCTCTTGGTGCGGTCCAGCAGGTCGGAGGTGATCTTCTGGAACTCGGTGCGGGTCAGCGTCTCATCGAGGAACAGCGGGTTCTTCTCGGAGTCGACGGTGATGTACGGCAGGTTGATGGAAGCCTGCTGCGCAGACGACAGCTCGATCTTGGCCTTCTCAGCAGCCTCGCGCAGACGCTGCATCGCCATCTTGTCCTTGGACAGGTCGACGCCGTTCTGGGACTTGAACTTGTCCACGAGCCAGTCGACGATGCGGTTATCCCAGTCATCGCCGCCGAGCTCATTGTCGCCAGCGGTTGCCAGCACCTCGACGACACCGTCGCCGATCTCCAGCAGGGACACGTCGAAGGTGCCGCCGCCCAGGTCGAAGACCAGGATGGTCTCTTCGTTCTCGTTCTTGTCCAGGCCGTAAGCCAGGGCCGCAGCGGTCGGCTCGTTGACAATACGAAGTACGTCGAGACCAGCGATCTGGCCGGCCTCCTTGGTAGCCTGACGCTGCGCGTCCTCGAAGTACGCCGGCACGGTAATAACAGCCTCGGTGACGTCCTCGCCGAGGTAAGCCTCAGCGTCGCGCTTCAGCTTCTGCAGGGTACGAGCGGAAATCTCCTGCGGGGTGTACTTCTTGTCGTCGATGTCGACGGTCCAGTCCTCACCCATGTGGCGCTTGACGGAGCGGATGGTGCGGTCGACGTTGGTCACCGCCTGGTTCTTCGCGGACTGGCCGACGAGCACCTCGCCGTTCTTCGCAAACGCGACGACGGACGGGGTCGTGCGGGATCCCTCAGCGTTAGCGATAACAACCGGCTCGCCGCCCTCGAGGACGGAGACGACCGAGTTCGTGGTGCCGAGGTCGATACCAACTGCACGTGCCATAAGTGTTTTTCCTCCTGTAGAGATGTGGTTTATCAGTAAGTTGATGTGCTGCGACTCAACTTGACGGCCACCACTATAACACCAGCGGCGCCAGCCTTGAGCCTGTCGCACTCAATGGATGTAACGGTCCTCCCCACAAAGTTGTTCCCACTCGACGCAACTTTTTCTATTTTCGCAGGTAAAACGCGCAAAACCGGGACTTCCGGGACAGGAAGTCGTCGATAAGCACGCCCCCTGTGACAAGCGCAACACTTGCTTGACGACGACCACCTGCACCTCTCCCCGTATGCATCCTGGCGAATCTCTGACACAATGACCGGGTGACTGAACGTAATAACAACGAATTCGTGGGAGCGCTCGACACGGCCGTCGACCCGGTGGACACCCTGCCCACCCCGGCCGACGCCGCCCAAGAGATGTCGCGCGAGCCGGTCGACCGAGGCGACGTCATCGCCTCCGACGGCCGCACCGCCGCGGCCTGGGCCCTGCGCTTCATCATCGTGGTGGCCGCAACCGCGATCCTGCTGTACCTGCTCAAGTGGGTCTGGATGGGCCTGCTGCCGATCCTGCTCGCGCTCATCGTCTCCACGGTCCTGTGGCCGCCGGTGCGCTGGATGCGCAACCACAAGTTCCCCTCCGCCCTAGCCGTGTTCATCACGATCATCGGCTTCTTCGGCATCATCGGCGGCATCATCGCCGCCATGGCCCCGACCGTGAAGACGCAGAGTGGCGAGCTGGCGCGTCAGGCGGAGCAGGGTGTGAACCAGATCGTCGAATGGCTCAAGGAGCGTAACTTCACCTTCCTCGAGCCGGAGAAGATCCAGCAGGCCGTCGACCAGGCCACCGCGTTTGCCAAGGGCCAGGCCTCCAACATCGCATCGGGCGTGTTCTCGGGCCTGGGCGTGATTGCGTCGGTAGGCACAACGCTCGCACTGACGCTGGTGCTCACCTTCTTCTTCCTCAAAGACGGCGACCGCTTCCTGCCGTGGGTGCGCAAGTATGTCGGCGTGCGCGCCGGCTGGCACCTCACCGAGGTGTGCATGCGCTCCTGGAACACCCTGTCCGGCTTCATCCGCACCCAGGCGATCGTGTCCATGGTCGACGCCGTCTTCATCGGCCTCGGCCTGCTCCTGCTCGGCGTGCCGCTGTGGCCGGTGCTCGCTGTGATCACGTTCTTTGCCGGCTTCATCCCGATCGTCGGTGCGATCTCCGCCGGTGCGCTCGCGGTGATCATCGCGCTGGTGTCCAACGGCTTCATGAACGCCGTGTTCGTGCTGCTGCTCATCATCGCAGTCCAGCAGCTCGAGGGCAACGTGCTTTCCCCAATCCTGCAGTCCCAGGCCATGGGTCTGCACGCCGCCGTGGTGCTGCTCGCCGTGGCGGTGGGCGGCACGCTGTTCGGCATTGTCGGCGCGTTCCTCGCCGTGCCGGTGGCCGCCGTCGCCGCGGTGTGGCTGCGCTACTGGGCGGAGATGGTTTCGCTGCGATCCGGCGAAATTACTGCCGACGAGATATCAATGACCACACAACAAACCCAGACCTTGGATTCAAAGGAGTCCTTCCTGGCTGTGCGCGACCACATGATGAACATGACCAAGCGCAACAAGACCAACACAAAGGTGCCGGTCAAGGAGGGTTTGGGCTCCACGCGCGTGCCACTTGACAGCGACCTCCTCGAGCAGCACACCGACACCGACGTACCCGGCCGCATTCAAAACACGAACGACGACAAGTAGGTACGGTTGAGTGACGTAATTGCTCAACGAAGAAAGGACGCACCCCATGGCCGACCTGAACGGCAAAACCATCGCAATTGTTGCCACCGACGGCTTCGAGGACTCGGAGCTGACCTCCCCGAAGGAGGCCGTTGAGCAGGCTGGCGCGACCACCAAGGTCATCGCCACCGACGCTGGCGAAGTCGAGGGCAAGAAGGGCGCGAAGGTCGCCGTCGACCTCACCACCGCCGACGCAACGGTTACTGATTACGACGCACTTATCCTCCCGGGCGGCACCGTCAACGCGGACACCATCCGCACCGACGAGAAGGCTGTCGCCCTGGTTAAGGCGTTCAAGGACGCAGGCAAGCCGATCGGCGTGATCTGCCACGGCGGCTGGATCCTCACCGAGGCCGACCTGCTTAAGGGCGTGAAGCTCACCTCCGTGGCCAACGTGAAGACCGACCTGGTCAACGCGGGCGCTAACTGGGTAGACGAGGAAGTTGTGGTCGATTCCGGCTTCATCTCTTCCCGCACCCCGGACGATCTGCCGGCCTTCAACGCCGCACTCGTCGAGGAGTTCGCGAAGTAAATTAGCAACGATAAAGCCCGCTGGCGCGTTTACGCCGGCGGGCTTTTTGCATGTCTGGGCTGGATCTGCTAGTGCCCTCCGGCACGTAACTAGCAGATCCGCCCATCTGGATTGCGTTTTCCCAGGTCGTGTTGAAAACAAGCGCCGATAAGTTGATGATCTGCTAGTGGGTCGCGCACGCCACTAGCAGATCTGGCAATCGCGGATGATCACTCAATACCGAGGGCCACTTTGACCAGGTGGGCCGCGAAGGCAGGCAACGCAACCCCCTCGGACCGAGCGTGCGAAGCGAGCACCTGCGCATCCTCCGGCAGACCCAACTTCGCGGCTCCTTGCAGGGCTTTCTTGTCGAAGACCGGCGCCAACTCCGGCCACACCCCCTGCGCCTCGCGGGCGAACATGGTTGCGCAGGCGGGACCGACGCCGTCGAAGACCTCCAGCGATGAGGGAGCGCCGGGGCGTAGGTTGCGCAGGTCGGCGGAGTAGTCGTCGCAAAGCAGGCTGGCCATGGCGTGGAGGCGGGTGGCGGTGGATTCGTCGTAACGCGCGTAGCCGGCATCACCGAAAATGCGGATCAATTGCGAGCGCGGCGCTTCAACCAGTGCAGACGGCGTGGCCAGGCCCGCGTCGAACAGTCCGCGTGCGGCGTGGACGGCGACGGTGGCGCGGATGGGCTTCGCTTGCAGCATGCACAGGACGAGGAGTTGGAAGAGGGACGTGGGGTCGTCGTCAAGCGAAATGCCCGCGTCTTCAGCGAAGGTGCTCACGCAGCGCCTGCTCGAGTTCGACGCGGGCGCGCTCGAGGGCGGCCTCCCAGACGGCGGAAGCGGATTCGTCGGCGGAGTCGGAAACCTGCTTGAGCAGGGTAAGCGGCACCCCGAAGGTGGAGCAGACGGCGGCGAGCGCGTAGCCTTCCATGTCCACCAACTGGCAGTCGCGGGCGAGCTCGTCGCGAAGGTCGGAGCGGTTCACAAACGCGTCGCCGGTGGCCAGTTTGGCCTTCGGAAGGTCGGTCAGCGGCTCGAACGTGAACCAGCGCGGGTAGACAAAGTCGGTGATCTCGGAGGTGCCGCCGACTTTGAAGTCGTGTTTGACGGCGTCGGAAACCTCGTAGACGCCCGGATCCAGGTCCACCAAGGCGCCCGCGGTGCCGATGTTGATCACGCGCGACGGCAGTGGGCCCTCGGACAGGCGGCGGGTCAGCGCGATCGCGGCCGGCAGCGTGCCGATGCCGGTGATGAGCACCTCGTGGTCGCCGCCGGACATGATGTCCGCGGCCTCTTCTTTCATAGCTGCGACGATGAGCAAGTCAGACATGGTTGCCTATCGTATCCGGCTCGACCACCGTCGCACCCTCGCGTTCTGAGGCGGCGCGCGAGTTCGACCGTGCCTTGAGCACGCCGCGCACGGACAGCGCCGCGCCAACGATGAGCACGAGCACGCGCACAACCCACAGGCCGTCGCTCATGCCCAGGAACTTCAGCACCACCGGCAGGTTCAAAAACACGATCAGCGTGCCGACGACCCCACCCAACGCAATCGGATTCATCCGCGTGACAAGCCACGCCGCGACCGGCGCCGCGATCACGCCGCCGACCAGCAGCGCGAGTACGCCGGCGAGGTTCGCCACCAGGTCGTTCCACATGCCGACGGCGAAGCCCGCGGTGGCGGCAAGCGTGACCAAGAACTCGGCGGTGTTCACGGTGCCGACGATGCGGCGCGGCTCGGCGCGGCCGGCGGACAGTAGCGTCGAGGTGGTCACAGGCCCCCACCCGCCGCCGCCGGTGGCGTCGACAAACCCGCCGAACAGGCCGAGGCCTGCAAGGAACGTTGTGGAGTGCGGTTTGTCCGCCAGTTTGCGCTGGGTGAGCCCGCGGGCGAACCGGAGCATGAGATTCAAACCGATCAGCGCGAGGATGAGCGACATCACCGGGCGCGCGGCCTCCGTTGACAGGCGCACGAGCACCGTCGCACCGATGAATGCGCCGATGGCGCCGGGGATGCCGATAGCGAAGGCGGTGCGCCAGTCCACGTTGCCGAAGCGCATGTGGGCCGCACCCGAGGCGAGCGTGGTGCCCAGCTCGGCGGTGTGCACGACGGCGGAAGCGGCCGCCGGAGTGATGCCGGCGAGCGCGATCAACATGGTGGAGGAGGTGGCGCCGAAGCCCATGCCCAGGCCGCCGTCGACAAGTTGCGCGGCGAAGCCGGCCACGGCGATGAGCAGCAGCGTCTCAATCTTGTACATGTCAGGCGCCTTTCTCGGCGGCGGCGCGGTACCGGTTGGCGACCACGCCGGCGAGGTCAGTCAGTAGTGGTCCGGACGCCGGCAGGTGCGCCGGGATCCGGTCGAGCAGGGTTCCGTGGGTGACAAACAGGGGAAGCACGTGCGTGTCCGCGAAGCGCCGCTCCCCTTTGCCGGTTGCCGGCACCACGTCCACCTCGACACCGGCGCGCTGTGCGACGTCGGCGGCAAGGCGGTGGTAGTTCGCGGCCTGTTCCGGGTTGGAGGTGCCGACCGGGAACAGGGTGGCGTGGGAGGCGGTGGGGTCGTCGGCAAGCAAGCGCTGCGCGAGCACCTCGGCGACGTCGGGGCCCGTGCCGATCGGCTCGGCGAGCACCAGTTCGCAGTGCTCGCGCGCCTCGGCGAAGTGGTGCGGCACGTCCACCTTGGCGTGGAACGCGCGGGTGAACAACAGTGGCACAACGATCGCGCGTGACGACGACACCGCCGCCGCAGCCTCAGCGAGCGTAGGGCTGTCGAACTCGAGGTGGGCGTCGGCCCACTCCACGCCCAACTCTGCAGCCGCCGCTTCCGTGAGCGCGCGGATGCCCTCCTTGGCGCGGGGGTGCCGCGAGCCGTGGGAGAGGGTGATCAGCGCAGTCATGACGTTTAGCGCAGTCGCTTGCCGACGAGCCCAGCCGCCAGCGTGTTGCCGCTGGACTGGTCCACGAGCAGGAAGTCGCCCACCGCGCCGCGGGCCGCATACGGCTCGATCGGGAGTTCATCGGCGGTCTGGATGGTCACGTGCGCGATTTCGTTCAGCGCCACCGCTTCCGGGGAGGTGTCGTCGCCGGCGGGGCCGTCAATGTCGAGCACGCGGTCCACGCTGGCGATGCGAGCGCGCACGAACGCGGTGCCGATGCGCAACTTCGCGGCCTGGCCGGCGCGCAGCTCCTTTTCGGTCAGGCCCACGACGGTGGCTTCGAACTCGCGCACATCCTCGGGGCGCGAGCCGGCGGCCAGCAGGTCGCCGCGGGTGAGGTCGATTTCGTCAGCAAGCCGCAGCGCGATGGAGTCGCCGGCGTGGGCGGAGTCCACCGGGCCGTCGGCAGTGTCGATGCCCGCGACGGTGGTTGTGCGGCCGTAGGGGGCGAGGATCTCGTCGCCGACGGCGATGGACCCGGCGTTGACGCGGCCTGCGTAAGCGCGATAGTCAGAGGCGTGCTCGCGCAGCACGACCTGGATGTTGAAGCGGAAGTCGAGGTCGTCGGCGCGCCCGTGCTGCACCGGGATCGTCTCCAGCAGCTCGAGCACGGTGGGGCCGGTGTACCAGGGCGTCGCGTCGCTGCGCTCCGCGACGTTATCGCCCTTGAGAGCGGAAATCGGCACGACGTGCGGCTCCTCGATGCCAAGCTCGGCTGCCTTGGCGTCGAAGTCGGCCTTGATCTCGTCGAAACGCTCCTGCGAGTAGTCGACCAGGTCGATCTTGTTCACCGCGAGGATCACGGTGCGCACGCCGAGCAGTTTCGCCACGGTGAGGTGGCGCACGGTTTGCTCGACGACGCCGTTGCGGGCGTCGACAAGCAACACCACGACCTGCGAGGTCGACATGCCGGTGACCGTGTTGCGGGTGTACTGCACGTGCCCCGGGGTATCGGCGAGGATGAAGGTGCGCTTGTCGGTGGCGAAGTAGCGGTACGCCACGTCGATGGTGATGCCCTGCTCGCGCTCGGCGCGCAGGCCGTCGACGAGCAGCGACAGGTCAAGGCCCTCAAAGCCGCGGTCGGCGGAGGTGCGCTCGACGGATGCTAGCTGGTCGGCGAGCACCGACTTGGTGTCGTGCAGGAGACGGCCGACGAAGGTGGACTTGCCGTCGTCGACGGAACCGGCGGTGCACAGGCGCAGGGTCTCGCGGTCCGCCAATGCGGCCGCGGCGGAGGCGGTGGTGGGAGCAGTCATCAGAAGTAGCCTTCCTTCTTGCGGTCTTCCATGGCGGATTCGCTCAGGCGGTCGTCGGCACGCGTTGCGCCGCGCTCGGTGAGGGTGGAATTAGCGATCTCGACGAGGACCTCGTCGATCGTGGACGCGTCGGAATCGACCGCGCCCGTGCAGGACATGTCGCCGACGGTGCGGTAGCGCACTCGGCGGGTCTCCAACTCCTCGCCCTCGCGCGGGCCACCCCACTCGCCGGGGGTGAGCCACATGCCGTCGCGGTTGAACACCTCGCGGTCATGCGCGAAGTAGATCGGCGGCAGCTCGATGCCGCGCGCGCCGATGTACTCCCACACGTCCGCCTCGGTCCAGTTGGAAATCGGGAATACGCGCACGTTCTCGCCCGGAAGCGTCGCGCCGTTGTACAAGTCCCACAGCTCGGGGCGCTGGCGGCGCGGGTCCCAGCCGCCGAACGAGTCGCGCACGGAGAAGACGCGTTCCTTGGCGCGGGCGCGTTCCTCGTCGCGGCGCGCGCCACCGAGCACGGCGTTGTAGCCGACCTCCGCGATGGTCTCCACGAGCGGGACGGTCTGCAGCGGGTTGCGGGTGCCGTCGGGGCGTTCCTGCAGGTCGCCGCGGTCGATCCAGTCCTGTACCTTTGCCACACGCAGGCGCAGGCCGTGCCTGTCGACGATCTCGTCGCGGAACTGAATCACCTCCGGGAAGTTGTGCCCGGTGTCCACGTGCAACAGCTCAATCGGCATCGCCGCCGGGTGGAACGCGCGGCGGGCAAGTTCCAGCACCACGCAGGAATCCTTGCCGCCGGAAAACAGCAGGCCGATTTTGTCGAACTGCCCTGCCACCTCGCGGATGATGTGGATGGACTCGTTTTCCAAGTCCTTCAGGTGCGGTGAAAGCTCAGTCATTGGTTTGCTCCTTTTATTCGTGCAGGCCGCACTCGGTCTTGGATGCGAACGCCCAGCGCCCGGCGCGCGGGTCCTCCCCGTCTGCCACCGGCAGGGTGCAGGTCGCGCAGCCGATGGAGGGGTAGCCCTGGCGGGTCAGCGGGTGGATGATCAGGTCGTTGTCCTCTTCGAAGGCTTCCGTTTCCTCGAGCGACCAGGTCACCAGCGGGGAAATCTTCAGCCGGCCCGTGTTGTCCAGGCTCAGCGCGGGCGCTTCGGCGCGGGTGGGCCCGTCGGCGCGGCGCAGGCCGGTGATCCAGCCGGCGTACGGGCTCATGTGCACCGCCAGCGGCTCGACCTTGCGCATGCGGCAGCAAGCGCCGGGGTTGCGCAGGTACAGGTTCGGGCCGTACACCTCGTCCTGCTCGGGGCGGCTAAGTTGCGCCGTGGCGCGCACCAGCTCGTGGTTCGGGTAACGCGCCTCCACCTTGTCGGCCACTTCGAGGGTCTCCGGGAAGTGGTACTCGGTGTCCAGGAACAGGAAGTCGGCGTCGGGCAGGTGGCGCTCGGCCAATTCCGCCAGCACCGTGTTTTCCATCGACAGCGTGACCACGAGTTTCCCGGGCGCGTGCTCGTGGGCCCATTCGAGGATGTCGGCGGCGGTGGCGTCGTAAAGCTTGTCCGCCCACTCGTCGACAAGCAGCGCGTTTTGCTTAGCGACGTCCTCCGGCAGCGGCGCCGTCTCCTTCGGTCCCTCCGGGCTGATCTCGGGGTCGCGGAAGCCGTCGCCCGACTGGTTGAGCAGGTTGATCATCGGTTGCCTTCCTTCATTACTGCAGTGTGGCCGTGCTTTCTCAGGGAGGCCTGCAGCGCCTCCTCCGTCGACGGGGCCGCCGCCGGCGCGGACTGCGGGTCGTCCTGGCCGTGGAACTTCACCTCGAAGACGCGCAAGCATTCCCCGCACTTCCACGCGAAGTCCGTCTCCTCGTTGGGCCAGAGGTCCTCGCCGGAGCAGTACGGGCAGAAGGTGGGAAAGTTGCGGTTCGGGTTCGGTTCCCGGCGGAAACTCACTTCAGGTCCTCCTCGTCGGCCCGCGCCACCCAGTCACGGAAGGTCTCGGAGCCTTCTCGCTTATCGACGAAGTTCTGCACCACCCGGGTGACATACTCCGTCAACTCGCTCGAAAGTACCTTGTGACCACGGATCTTGCGCCCGAAGTTCGCGCCCTCGCCGATGGTGCCGCCGAGGTGCACCTGGAAGCCCTCGACCTTTTCGCCTTCGCCGTTGTCCACCATCTGGCCCTTGAGCCCGATGTCGGAAACCTGGTGGCGGGCGCACGCGTTCGGACAACCGTTCAGCGAGATGGTAATCGGGGAATCGAGGTCGCCGAAGCGTTCCTCAAGCTCGTCGGCAAGTTCGATGGCGCGCGACTTGGTGGTCACGTGCGCGAGCTTGCAGTACTCCAGGCCGGTGCACGACAGCAGGCCGCGGCGGAACTCGCTCGGCTTGGAGTACAGGCCCATCTCTTCGAGGTCCGCTTGCAGCTTGTCGACGACATCCGGTTTCACACCGAGCAGCAGCACCTCCTTGAACGGGGTGAAGCGCAGGTCGGTGACGCCGTAGCTCTCAGCCAGGTCGGCGAGTGCGATGAGCTGCTCGCCGGACATGTGGCCGAGCGTCGGCTTCACGCCGATGTAGACGTTGCCGTCCTTCTGCTCGTGCACGCCGATGTGGTCGCGGTCGACCAGGTTGTTCGGGGCGTGCGGTCCGTCCGGCAGCTTGTAGCCCAGGTAGTCGTCTTCAAGCACCTGGCGGAACTTCTCCACACCCCATTCCTTGACCAGGAACTTCAGGCGGGCGCGGTTGCGCAGGCGGCGGTAGCCGTAGTCGCGGAAGATGCGCACGACGTTCGCCCACACGTCCGGAACCTGCTCGAGGGTGACAAAGGCGCCGAGGGACTGGGCCAGCATCGGGTTCGTCGACAAGCCTCCGCCCACGTAGCACTCGAAGCCGGGGCCCAACTCGGGGTGCTCGACGCCGATGAAGGCGAGGTCGTTGATCTCGTGCACCACGTCCTGGCGGGCGTTTCCGGAAATCGCGGTCTTGAACTTGCGCGGCAGGTTCTGGAACTCGTCGTCGGTGACGATCTTCTGGATCTCACGGATCGCCGGCGTGGCGTCGACGATCTCGTCCTTCGCGATGCCCGCCACCGGCGAGCCCAAGATCACGCGCGGCACATCACCGCAGGCGTCCCAGGTGTTCAGGCCGTTGGCCTCGAGCTTCTCCCAGATCGCCGGGACGTCCTCGATGCGCACCCAGTGAAACTGGATGTTCTGACGGTCCGTGAGGTCCACAGTGGAGCGGGCGTAATCGCGGGAGAGCTCGCCGACGGCGCGGGCCTGCTCCGTGGAGCAGATACCGCCGTCGAAGCGGACACGCATCATGAAGTACTTGTCCTCGAGGACCTTGTTGTCCTCGCCGGTGAACTCACCGCCCAAGTTCTGCTTGCGCTGTGTGTACAGACCGAGCCACTTGAAGCGCGGGTAAAGGTCCTCGCGGTCGATCGAATCGAAACCGCCCTTGGAGTAGGTGTCGATCACGCGCTGCTTGACGTCCAACACCGGCGATTCTTGCTTGATTTCCTCGTCGTGGTTGAGCGGATCGGTGCCGTCGACAAGCCACTGCCCCTGCGACTTTTTCGCGCGAGGTTTAGTTGGTGCGCTCACGGGCCCTCCATTTAATAGACAGGTTGGTACATAACCGGCCTTGCCGGTGGTGATGCTGGCCAAGTCTGCCGTACCACTTTGTCTAAGACAACTTTTCTCGCAAAACAGCCGGTTAACGCGGTGAATGTAATGGATTTCTGTGCCAATTTAGGGTTTTCTTGGCGCGACGAATGAAAATCCTGGGAACTTTAAGACCGCTCGGTCTATGCGCTATAGTGTCGAGCATCGAAAAACATCCCCTTTTGCGAAAGGACCATGAACTATGAGCCTGCGCGTCGCTGTCGTCGGTGCCGGCCCCGCCGGCATTTATGCCTCTGACCTGCTGATCCGCAACGAGGAGCACGACATCCACGTCGACCTCTTCGAGCAGATGCCCGCCCCGTTCGGCCTGATCCGTTACGGCGTTGCCCCGGACCACCCGCGCATTAAGGGCATTGTGAAGTCCCTGCACAACGTGCTGGACAAGGACAAGCTCCGCCTCATCGCCAACGTCACCGTGGGCCGCGACGTGACCATCGACGACCTGCGCGATTACTACGACGCCGTCGTGATTTCCACCGGCGCCGTGCGCGACCGCGAACTGCTGATCCCAGGCGGCGACAAGTCCATCGGCGCCGGCGAGTTCGTCGGCTTCTACGACGGCAACCCGCGTTTCGAGCGCGATTGGAACCTCGAGGCGAAGGAAGTCGCCGTCGTCGGCGTGGGCAACGTCGCGCTTGATATCTCCCGCGTGCTGGCCAAGACCGGCGACGAGTTGACGGTCACCGAGATCCCGGACAACGTCTACGAGTCGCTGAAGAAGAACCAGGCCGAGACCGTCCACATGTTCGGCCGCCGCGGTCCGGCCCAGGCGAAGTTCACCCCGAAGGAGCTGCGCGAGCTCGACGAGTCCGACACCATCCAGGTGCTCGTCGACCCGGAGGACATCGACTACGACGAACTGTCCGAGCAGGTCCGCCGCGCCGACAAGTCCATCGATCTGAACTGCCAGGTCCTCGAACAGTACGCAATGCGCGAGCCGGACGACTCCCCGCACAAGATCTACATCCACTTTTTCGAGGAGCCGGTCGAGGTGCTTACCGACGACGCCGGCAACGTCACCGGCATCCGCACCGAGCGCCAGGAGCTCGACGGCGAGGGCGGTATCCGCGGCACCGGCAAGTTCACCGACTGGCCGGTCCAGCAGGTCTACCACGCTGTGGGCTACCGCTCCGAGCCGGTCGAGGGCGTGCCGTTCGACCTCGAGCGCCACGTCATCCCGAACGACGGCGGCCGCATCCTGGTCACCGCCGAGGAAGGCGCCGCACCGGAGGAGAAGCTGTACGTCACCGGCTGGATCAAGCGCGGACCCGTTGGTCTGATCGGCAACACCAAGTCCGATGCCAAGGAGACGACGGACATGCTCATCGCCGATGCCGACGCAGGCAAGCTCGCCGCACCGTCGCACACCGGCGCCGACGAGATCCTCAACCTGCTGCGCGAGCGCGGCGTGGACTACGCAACCTGGGACGGCTGGTACAAGCTCGATGAGGCTGAGCGCGCACTCGGCGCCGCCGACCCGAACTTCCCGCGCGAACGCAAGAAGATTGTGGAGTGGGACGAGATGCTCGGCCACTCCCGCGCCGGCGAGTAAGACCTCGCAGCGGAAAAGCCACATCAACCGAATCGACACGTTCGCGCGACGTGTCGATTTCTTGTTGCGGAACTGACCTCGATGGGAGCAGTTATCTGACTGCCGCTGGGTCACCCGGGACGACCTATCCTGGTTCGCATGAAATAACTAGCCACGACGAAGAGGTTCTTTGCGGAGAAAGGGGCAGACGCTTGAACCCGACTTGGCGGCGGGCGACGGTGCTCGCGCTCATCGCAATCCTGACTGCGCTTTCCGTGTTCGACTGGGTCACGGTGCAGTCCCCGTACGGCTCAGTCGGCACTGCAGCCGGCGCCACGCTCATCGCCGTGTGTGGCGCCTGCTGCGCGGCGCACGGCGTCCGCCCCGTCACAGCTGTCGCCGGGATCGCCGCGTGCGCCAGCTTTGCACTGTGCCTCAATGCGCTGAGCGTCCCCCTCTACTGGGAGCCAGCGCTCGCCTTCGGCGCGGTCATCACCACCTCCCGGGTGCCCCGGCGCGACCGCACCTGGCTGATCGTCTGGCTCCTCGCGATACCCACCGTCGCGCTTTTCACCCACAGCATGTTCGCGCCGGACTGGCCGGGCAGTCAGTCGGCGGGGCGTGCCGCCACCGTCGCGGCCCGCGCGGTGGCACTGTCATGGGTCTTCCTCGGCTTCTTTTTCCTTCTCGGTGCTCAGCTTCGCAACCGGCGGGAAAAGATCTCGGAGCTGGAGCAGCAGGTCGAATTCGCTCACGTCCGCGAGCGCACCCAGATCGCGCGAGAGATGCACGACATCGTCGCCCACACGCTCGCCGGGATCACCGCCCTGGCGGACGGCGCGCGATACGCATCCAAACACAACCCAGAGGTGGCCAGGGGCGCCCTTGAAACAATCAGCGCCGAATCACGTACCGCGCTGTCGCAGATGCGCGGGCTGCTCAGCGTGTTACGCGACGACGACGCCGCAGCACCCACCGGTGCTGCCCCGGGCCGACGTGACTTCACCGCTCTGTTCAACGAAGCCCGCGCCCGTGGCCTCAACTTAAGCGTCGCGGGCTTCGACGAGCTCCCAGAGGATGTGCCGCCACTCACGCTCTTCACCCTCTACCGTGTCTGCCAGGAGGCCATCACAAACATGCTGCGACACGCGTCCGCACCGGAAGGTGCGCTCACCTTTTCCGCCGACGCGAAGTCGGTGCGTGTGGAGGCGGTAAACGCTGCGCCGAAAAGCAAGCACGGCCCCAACGGTTTCGGGCTGGTGGGCATCCGCGAGCGCGTCGCGGCGCATGGCGGGCGCGTGAACGTGACCGACGACGGTGGCAAGTTCGTCCTGACCGCGGAGGTGCCGCGATGATCAGCGTCGCGCTTGTGGACGACCAGCCGCTCGTGCGCGCCGGCTTCTCGATGCTCGTCACCTCCCAGGACGATATGGACGTGGTCTGGCAGGCGGGCGACGGCGCAGGGGTGGCCGGGCAGCCGGCGGCGGACATTGTGCTCATGGACATCCAGATGCCCGGCACGGACGGCATCGAGGCCTGCCGCGCGTTGCTCACCGAGCACCCGGACACCCGCGTGATCATGCTGACCACCTTTGACGAGCGCGACCTCGTCCTCGGCGCGCTCGACGCCGGGGCCTCCGGGTTCCTGCTCAAAGACGCCGACCCTGACGAGCTGCTCGACGCGCTGCGCACCGTCAACGGCGGCGACGCGGTGCTCGCGCCGAAGGTGACGCGCCACGTCATCGGCGCCGCGCAAGCCCCCGAGCAGCGGGAGGCGGCACGCAATGAGGCGATGCTCGAGCGCCTCACCCCGCGCGAGGTGGAGGTCCTTCGCTTGGTGGCGCTCGGCTACTCAAACGAGGAGATCGCCGAGGCCGAAACACTCTCCCCCGCGACGGTGAAGACACACGTGCACCGCATTCTGTTCAAGACCGAGTCCCGCGACCGTGTCCACGCCGTCCTCTTCGCGTTCCGCGCGGGCCTGGTGGGCACCGGCGAGTTGCTGGGCCACTAGCCGTGTACACCCCAGGGTGTACACGGCGATTTACACCCGCGGGCGGACGATTTCACCCGCGCCGCGCGCGATTGTGGGAACCATGATCGAAGTTCACAACCTGACCAAACGATATTCAAGCTCCACCGCCGTAAACGCGCTGTCGTTCACGGCGCCGGACGGTGCCGTCACCGGTTTCTTGGGCCCGAACGGCTCCGGCAAGTCCACGACCATGCGCATGATCGTCGGACTAGAAACCCCAAACGAGGGCGAGGCGCTTATCGACGGCTCCGCTTTCCGATCCCTCGACCAACCCGCACGCGTCGTCGGGGCGCTGCTCAACCCGGAATGGATCGCCCCGCACATGACTGGGCGCGGCCACCTGAAGATGGTCGCTGACTACGCCGGCGTGCCGGAATCCCGCGCCGACGAGGCGCTCGAGGCGTTCGGGCTCGCGGAGGCGGCAAAACGGGAAGTGAAAGACTACTCCCTCGGCATGCGCCAGCGCCTCGGCGTGGCCAGCGCGCTGATCGCGGACCCAACCAACGTCATCCTGGACGAGCCGGTCAACGGCCTCGACCCGCAGGGCGTGGCCTGGATGCGAGGGCGCATCCGCGAGATGGCCGCCGAGGGCCGTGCGGTAGTCGTCTCTTCGCACCTGATGAGCGAGATGCAGCTCACCGCGGACCGCCTCGTGGTGATCAACCGCGGCCGCCTCGCCGGCGAGGGCCCGCTCGAGGACTTCCTGGGCTCCAACCGGGTTGAGGCGACCTGCAGCGACCCGGCGCGGCTGGCCGAGGCCGTCGGCGGCCAGGTCATTGGCGACTCCGTTGTCGTCGACGACGCCTCCGCCCGCGACGTCGGCGAGGCCGCCCAGGGCGCCGGGGTGACGGTTTACTCCCTCCAGGAATCCCGCCGCAGCCTCGAAGAAGTGTTCCTGGAATCGACGAAATAGGACGTAGGAGGTTTTTCCATGCATACGTTGAAAGCAACCCTGCGGGAGGTCTTCTCCCGCCCCGCGACGCGCATACTGCTCGCATTCGTCGCGGTCGCTCTCATTCTCGGTCCCATAACCGTAGCGATGCTCCTCGGCCCCAACGGAACAAACGTCGCAGACCCGGCGATGCTGCTCATCCCCGCCAGCTTGATGCTCCCCGTGGCGCTCGCCGCGGGCGCCTTCCCCGCCGGCGGCGCACACTCGCGCGGCACGATCGGCTACGCCTACCTAGCGTCGAATCACCGCGGCTGGGAGCTTGCCTGCCGCGTTGGCGTCGCAGCTCTCGCCTGCACACTGACGGCGTTTGCTGCCTCGGCGATCGGGCTCGGCGGCGCGCACGCGTTCGTCGACAGCGTCGCGCTGGACGGTGCCGACAGCGCGGGTATGGTGCTCAACCAGGCCGAGCTGTGGATCGCCTACCCACTGCTTGCGGCCCTGACAGCCGTGCTGCTCGGCTCGGGCACCGCGTCCTTCTTCGTCTGGGTCGTCGAGTTGCTCATCGTGGAGACTGCCCTCAGTGCGATCAACCAGCCGTGGGCCGCTGTCCTGGAGAAGCTCCTGCCGGGCGGCGCGGCTGGGAACGGCACGGCCGGAGTAGCTACCCTCGCGGTGTGGGTCGTGGCCCTCGTCGCCGCCGCGTACGCGGCCGTTCAGCGGAGGGCAGTGAAGTGACCGCGACAGGGACCACAACACACACCAGTGAGCGCACTGCGGTCCGCCAGCGGTTCGTGGCCCCCGACCTCGCCCGCGGGTTCGCTCTCGTCGGCATCGCGATGGCCAACATGGTCACTGACTGGGACCCTGCTGAGGGCGTCGACCACGCGGCGGGCCTCGGCGGCTACAACGGCGACGGCACCTTGTTGGAGAAGCTGCTCGTCTTCTTCGAGACGGTCTTCGTGCACGTGCGCGGCTTGCCCATGTTTGCCACCCTGCTCGGTGTTGGCGTCGGCATGATCTTTGCCAGTCTCGAGCGGCGCGGCTACCCGCTGCGCGCCCGGCGCATGGTGCTCGCGCGCCGCTATGGGTTCCTGTTCCTGTTCGGCCTAGTGCACAAGACGCTGTTTTTCACCAACGACATCATGACCGCGTACGGCATCGCGGCGCTTATCCTGTGCCTGTTCATCGGGTGGAGCGACCGAGCACTCTACGCGCTCGCAGGTGCAGCGTTCGCCCTGAACGCGATACTTCGTGCTCCTGGTGTATTCGCCGCGTTTTCGTCGGCAGCGGAACCGGTAGACGGCAGCCCCGCGCGCATCGTTGACCTCGGCGAGCGCATAGCCGCCGGCCTGGCCAACTTCTGGGTGTACCCGGCAATGGGCGTAATCGAGATGCTCGCCTTCTTCCCGCTTGTCGTGGTCGGGTTTGTATGGGGCCGGCGTGGCGTCTTCGGCAACGTAAACGGAAATTCCCGGATGCTCCGCGGGTGGGCGATTCTTGCAGCCGTAGTTATCGTGGCCGTCGGCATCCCGTGGGGCTGCGCGGAAATCGGCGCACTCGGACCTGGGTGGGCTACAGGGCTCAATGCCGCCAACGAGCTCGTCGGCATGCTCACCGGCCCCGGCATCCTCGCTGCCATCTCCCTCGCGTGCCGGCCGTTGCAATCGCGTATCAACGCCTCCGGCTCCCTCCCGCACCTAGCCCAACCCCTCGTGGCGCTGGGGAAACGTTCCATGAGCGGCTATCTTGCGCAAACGATTCTCTTCACCCTGACAACCCAGCCCGCGTTCTGGTGGGTAACTCGCGACGCGAAGATCGCCGGCAAACTCGGCTGGGCGCTGATTATGTGGCTGGCCACGGTAGCTGGTGCGTGGGCACTTGAGCGGGCTGGCAGGCCGGGGCCGTTCGAATGGCTGCACCGTCGCCTGTCGTACGGCAAAAACGGCCTCCCTGAGCACTACAACGGTTAGGCGCCCGGGCAGACGCGCCCGGACGGCACCGTGCCCACGCTCGAGCCGTGTGCGATGCGACAGAAGTCTAGGATTGCCCCGGGCAACGAGAAGAAGGGGCATACGTGGATCTCATCCGTCTTACCGCGCGCTTCGGCAAACCCTACGTCGGCCAATTCGCATTGGTCATCGCGTTACAGCTGGTCACTACCCTGGCCACGCTGTATTTGCCGGACTTGAACGCGGACATCATTAACAACGGCGTCGCGCAAGCGGACGTGCCATACATCTGGCACGTGGGCCGCACAATGCTGCTAGTGGCGCTGGTCCAGATCGCGGCGGCAATCGCGGCAGTGTGGTTCGCGTCCAAGGTGGCGATGAACACCGGCCGCGACATCCGCGCTGCGGTGTACGACCGCGTCTCCGCCTACGACAGCGAGGACATGGCGCACTTCGGCACCGCCACCCTGGTCACCCGCGGCACTAACGACGTCCAGCAGGTGCAGATGACGTTCCTGCTGTTCATGAACTTCATGGTGGCAGCCCCGATCATGGCGGTCGGCGGCATCATCATGGCGCTGCGCCAGGATGCTGGCATGTCCTGGCTGGTAGCGGTCGCGGTGATCATTCTGGCGGTGGTGGTCGCCATCATCGCCGCGATCCTCATGCCGCTGTTCAAGCGCATGCAACAGAAACTCGACGCCATCAACGGCCTGCTGCGCGAGCAGATCGCGGGCATCCGCGTGGTCCGCGCCTTCGGCCGCGAAGACTACGAGGCCGAGCGGTTCACCGAAGCCAACGACGACATCACGAGGCTGAGCCTGAACATCGGCCGGGTGTTTGTCACCATGTTCCCGGTCATCATGCTCATCCTGAACCTGGCCACGGCGGCGGTGCTGTGGTTCGGTGGCCACCGCGTGGACGAGGGCCTGGTGGAGGTCGGCTCGCTCACCGCGTTCATGCAGTACCTCATGCAGATCCTCATGGCGGTGATGATGGGTGTGTTCATGCTCATGATGCTGCCGCGCGCGATCGTGTGCGCGGACCGCATTGACGAGGTGCTCGCGCATGAGGCGGTGGAGGCCGGGGGCGTGGGGTCGTCGGCAAGCGAGGGCGTCGTGCGTTTCGACGACGTCTCCTACACCTACCCCGGCGCCGAGAAACCCGTGCTCGAGCACATCTCGTTCGAGGCGCGGCCGGGCACGACCACCGCGATCATCGGGGCGACCGGCTCCGGCAAGTCCACGCTCGTGGGCCTTCTGCCGCGGCTGTACTCCCCCGCCTCGGGACAGGTGCTTATCGACGACGCCCCGATCACCGACTTCGCCCGCACCGACCTCGTACGCGCGGTAGCGATGGTGCCGCAGAAGCCGTGGCTGTTCTCCGGCACGGTGGCGTCTAACCTGCGCATGGGCAACCCGGACGCGACCGACGAGCAGTTGTGGGCGGCGCTGCGGACCGCGCAGGCGGGGTTTGTCGAGGACTTGGACATGCCGATTTCCCAAGGTGGCACGAACGTTTCGGGCGGCCAGCGCCAACGTTTGTGCATCGCGCGGATGCTGGTGGCGGATCCGAAAGTGTACGTCTTCGACGACTCTTTCAGTGCGCTGGATGCGACCACGGAAGCCAAGCTCAACGCCGCGATGCGCGAAACCGGAAGCGACAAGACCGTGATCGTGGTGGCGCAAAAGGTGGCCTCGATCCGGCACGCGGACCAGATTTTGGTGATGGAGGCGGGACGGATCGTCGCAAAGGGCACGCACGCAGAACTGCTGGAAACGTCCGAGACGTACCGCGAGATTGAACACAGCCAGGCGGAGGTGGACGCATGAGCGAGATGACCGACGAGCAACTCGCCGACTACGAAGAGAAGATGGCCGGCGACGACTATTCGTCCTCCGCGCCGCGCAAGGCGAAGCAGTTCTGGCCCTCCGCGAAGCGCCTGCTGGGGCTCCTCGCACCGTACAAAATGGCGCTGACGGCGGTGTTCATCATGAACGCCGCGTCGGTGTTCCTCGCCGTCTACGCCCCGCGGGTGATGGGACGCGCCATGGACGTGATCTTCTCCGGCGTGATGTCCAAGCAGATGCCGCCTGGCATGACCAAGGAACAGGCCGTCGAAGGGCTACGCGCGGCAGGTGAGGACCGGTTCGCCGACATGGCCGCCGCGATGGATCTGCGCCCCGGTTCCGGCATCGACTTCGACCGGCTGCGCGCCCTCATCGTGACGGTGCTCGTGCTGTACCTGGCGGCGTCGCTTTTGATGTGGGCCCAAGGCGCGATCTTGAACCGGCTGACGATGCGCACCGTGTTCAACCTGCGCGAGCGGGTGGAGGCGAAGATCAACCGGCTGCCGTTGTCGTACTTTGACACCCGGCAGCGCGGCGACGTGATGTCGCGCACCACCAACGACGTGGACAACGTGCAGCAGGCATTGCAGCAGTCGCTGTCGTCGCTGTTCAACGCGGTGCTCACGGTGGTCGGCATCATCGTGATGATGTTCGCCATCTCCTGGCAGCTCGCGTTGGTCGCCCTGGTGTCCATCCCGCTGACTGGGCTGGTCATGGGGCTAGTAGGCACGCGCTCGCAAAAGCAGTTCACCACCCAATGGAAGGCCACCGGCGACGTCAACGGGCACGTCGAGGAGTCGTTTTCCGGCCACGACGTCGCCGTCATCTTCGGACGCACCGACGAGCTGCGCCGCCAGTTCGACGAACGCAACGAGGAACTCGCCGGCGCGGCTCAAAAGGCGCAGTTTTTGGCCAACTCGATGCACCCGATCATGCAGTTCATCTCGTACCTGTCGTACGTGGCCATCGCGGTGCTCGGCGGCGTGAAGGTGGCCTCGGGCAAGTTGACGCTTGGCGGCGCCACCGCGTTCATCCAGTACTCCCGCCAGTTCAACCAACCGCTCGGGGAGATCGCCGGCATGATGCAGATGCTGCAATCCGGCGTGGCTTCGGCCGAGCGCGTTTTCGAGCTGCTCGACGCCGAAGAGGAACCCGCAGAATCCGCAACGGTGCAGTTTCACGATCGCGTGGACGGCCTCGTCGAGTTCCACGACGTGTCCTTTGATTACGCGACAGAGCGCAGCGACACTCCTCCCCTTATCCAGCACCTCAACCTGCGCGTCGAGCCGGGCCAAACGGCTGCGATCGTGGGGCCGACCGGTGCGGGTAAGACCACGCTGGTGAACCTCATCATGCGCTTCTACGACGTCGATTCGGGCTCCATCACCCTCGACGGCACCGACATCCGCGACGTCGCCCGCGAGGACCTGCGCGACCACATCGGCATGGTGCTCCAGGACGCGGTGCTGTTCAAGGGCACGATCATGGACAACATCCGCTACGGTCGCCTCGACGCCACCGACGAGGAGGTCATTGCGGCGGCGAAGGCCACGTATGTGGACCGGTTCGTGCGCACGCTGCCGGACGGCTACGACACCGAAGTGGACCAGGACGGCGGATCGGTGTCCGCAGGCGAGCGGCAGTTGATCACCATCGCGCGTGCCTTCTTGGCGGCGCCGTCGCTGCTTATTTTGGACGAGGCGACCTCCTCCGTTGACACCCGCACCGAGGTGCTGGTCCAGCAAGCAATGAACGCCCTTCGTTCGAACCGCACCTCGATCGTTATTGCGCACCGCTTGTCGACGATCCGCGGCGCCGACGTCATCCTCGTCATGGAAAACGGCACGATTGTGGAGCAGGGATCGCATGAGGAGCTCGTCGCAAAGCAAGGCGCGTATTGGACGTTGCACCAATCCCAGTTTGCTTAAAAAGTTTTCCCAGCGTTTACCAAGGCTTCACTTCGATGGCACCCCGCCCACATACGGTCATGCGAAGACATCTGTCGTAAACAACTGATTGGGCAAACATGAGTAGAAACGAAACGGGTAACCCCGGCGGTTCAACTGTGGTGAAAGAACAAGACACAAGCCGTGACGACGAGAACAAGAACCTCGAGGACCTCGACGTCGACGATGACAACGAACACAAAGACCCCCTCGGGTTCCTCCCGTTTGAGGGCACAGCGAAACAGGTCGCGAACTGGATCGCCGTAGCACTCGGCGTCTGGATCCTGCTCAACGGTGTGGGCATGATCGGCGACGGCTTCAAGATGGTCGCCGGCGACCGCGCCGAGGAGCTCTTCTCCTTTGCCGAGAACCCGTTCGTGGGACTGGCTATCGGTGTGGTCGCGACAGCGATCATCCAGTCCTCGTCCACCACCACCTCCATCGTGGTGGGCATGATCGCCGGCGGTCTGCCGCTGAACATCGCCGTGCCGATGCTCTTCGGCGCCAACATGGGAACCTCGGTGACCTCCACCCTGGTGGCCCTCGGGCTGGCCGGCAACAAGCGCCAGTTCAAGAACGGTTTCTCGATGGCGACCGTGCACGACTTCTTCAACCTCATCGCCATCCTCATCTTCTTCCCGCTCGAGATCTTCACTGGCTTCTTGTCGCGCACGGCGTCGGCCATCGCGCCGTCGCTGTCCGGCCAGGGTGAAGGTGTCGTCGCCGGCGCGTTCGAGAAGGTCGGCGACTTCCTCGACCTCATCACCGAGCCGCTCGTTGGCCTTGCCAGCAGCTTGGTTGAACCGCTCGGCGACATGTGGGGCGGCATCCTGCTGTCCGTCATCGGCATCGGCCTGATCCTGCTGTCCATCCAGTTCATCGGCAATCTGCTCAACGCTCTGCTTGTGGGCAAGGCGCAGGAGATCCTCTACGCCGCGCTGGGCAAGAACTCGTTTGTGGGCTTGCTCTCCGGTGCGCTCATCACCACCCTGGTGCAGTCGTCGTCGACCACCACCGCGCTGACGGTGCCGCTGGCCGCGTCCGGCAAGTTCGAGGTCCGCACGCTGTTCCCGTTCGTGGTCGGCGCGAACATCGGTACAACTATGACCGGTCTCATCGCCGCATTCGCCGCTTCCGGTGCCGACGCCGAAGCCGCGATGGCCGGTGCGCTGGTGCACACCCTGTTCAACGTGTGCTCCGCAATCGTGATCCTCGGCCTGCCGTTCCTGCGCAAGCTGCCGCCGGCCGGCTCCGACTGGCTCGCCGGTCTCGCCGTGAAGAACAAGCTGTTTGTATTCCTCTGGATCGGCGGCGTGTTCTTCGCCATCCCGATCCTCGCCGTTTTCATCTCCAACGCGCTGTCCTAAAAGGAGCAGGTACATGACGAACGACAACCTAAACCAAACGCCAGACCTGTCGCCAATGGCGCAGGAACTCATCCAAAACGAAGCCCCCGACAACGCGCTTGAAGCGCTGCTCCATGAGCTCGAGGAGACCGCCGCCGAGCTCCGCGACGAACTCGCCGCCCGGCACTCCACCAACCAGAACCTGCAAGACGACGAGGTGGATGCGGCCTCGCGCTACAAGAAGGTGAACCCGAACGTCACCCCGGAGCAGGAAGCAGAGCTGGAGAACTTCCCGGAGTACTGGGCCAACGCCAAGGGTTCCTGGTCCAATCTGTTCAAGTTGCTGCGCGAGTTCCGCGCCGAGATGCGGGAGGGCCACAAGGATGCGTAAGGCAATCATCGCCGCAGTTGCGGCCGCAACCGCGCTGTCGCTTTCCGCCTGCTCGAACTCGCAGGATGCCGACAACAACGCCGACGGCGAGGCGATCACCGTCACCGGTTCGTCCACCGTGGAGCCAATTACCCGCTACATAGCTAACCGCTACGACTTCGACGCGCAGATCGAGGGTATCGGTTCGACCGACGGTTTTGACAAATTCTGTGCGGGTGAAGCCGACATCAACGACGCATCTGTGGCCATCCCGGGCAGCGAATCTGCGGTGGACTACCAGGCGAAGTGCGCAGACGGTGGCGTCGACTTCTTCGAACTACCGGTCGGGCTGGACGCCATCACCATCGTCAAACACACCGACAACGACTGGGCCACGGACCTGACCGTTGAGCAGCTGCACGACATTTGGTCGAAGGAATCCACCGTGACCAAGTGGTCGGACATCGACCCGTCATGGCCAGACGAGGAGATCAACCTCTACGGCCGTCCGGACGGCTCCGGCACCCTTGGTGTATTCGAGGAACTGGTGCTTGGTAGCGACACCATCCGCGACGACTACCAATCCAGCGACGATATCCAGGAACTGTCCTCCTGGGTGGCCGACGACGTCAACGGGCTGAGCTTCATGGGTATCGGTAACTACCTCGCTACCGAGGGTGAAGTGCGCAATAAGATCGACAACGTGCTGGTCGATGGCGTCACACCGACCGCCGACGAGACCAAAAACGGCAACTACCCGTTGTCTCGCCCGCTGTTCATTTACGTCAACGCGGAGTCGGCGAAGAAGGACAACGTCGACGAGTTCGTCACCACCTACCTGGACAACGCCGAAGCAGTCATGCCGCGCGTGTACTTCTACCAGCTGCCGGAGGAGGTCTACGGTGCCACCAAACAGCGTTACGCTGACGGCACCACGGGCATCGACGAGCAGTGGCACTCGTGACGTAACATCACATCCGTGAGCACTCCCAACGGCAACTTCCGCATCGGCGACCAGGAACGCATGGACGCCATGGACGTCCTCGGCCGCGCCCTCGGCGAGGGCCGGTTGAACATGGACGAGTTCGACGACCGGTGCAGCCGCGTCGCCGAGGCGCAAACGCACAACGACCTGGTGCCGCTGTTGTCGGATTTGCCGGTGGGCAGGCAGCAGGGGGTCGTCGATAAGCGAGTGCCCGATGATGCCGTGCTGTACAGCCAAGCGGAGATCATGAACGCGCGACGCTCCGGCCGCAGGATGCGCGCGGGCACGTTCTGGCTGGGTACCGTGGGCTCGATCGGGCTGACCGCGCTGCACCCAATATTCCTGCTCATCATCCCGACGCTGTTCATCCTGCTGTACGTGATGAAGATCGGGCCGGATTCCTGGTACACCCCCAGCCTGCGACAGTTGGAGCAGCAGCGCCGTCGCGAGATCCGTGCGCGCCAGTTGGAGATCGAATCCGCGCGCGTGCACCAGCAGGCGTTGATGCGGGCGCAGCGAAAGTCGCAGATCGACGAATTGACCAACAACGCGCTCGATATCGCTCAAGATACGGTAAACCGCTTCCGCAAGAAGTAAACAGGCCTACAGTGGTGCCATGAGCGAGCCACTGAAGAAGCACCGCCACTTCGACCAGGCGGACAAGCTGAAAAACGTCTTCTACGACATCCGCGGGCCGGTGAGCGCCACCGCCGAGAAGATGGAGCGCGACGGCCACACCATTTTGAAGCTCAACACCGGCAACCCGGCCGTGTTCGGCTTCGAAGCGCCGGACGTGATCATGCGCGACATGATCGCCAACCTGCCCACCTCACAGGGCTACACCACCTCCAAAGGCATCACGTCCGCACGCCGCGCGGTGGTGACCCGTTACGAGATGATCGACGACTTCCCCGCCATCGACATCGACGACGTCTACCTGGGCAATGGCGTGTCCGAACTGATCAGCATGGTCACCCAGGCGCTGCTCAACGAAGGCGACGAGATCCTCATCCCCGCCCCCGACTACCCGCTGTGGACCGCCGCCTCCACCCTCGCAGGCGGCAAAGTCGTGCACTACATGTGCGACGAGGTAGACGACTGGAACCCATCCCTGGAGGACATCCGCTCGAAGGTCACCGACCGCACCAAGGCGATCGTGGTGATCAACCCGAACAACCCCACCGGCGCCGTCTACTCCCGCGAGGTGCTCGAGGGCATCGCCGACATCGCCCGCGAGCACGAGCTCATGGTGCTTGCCGACGAAATCTACGACCGCGTGCTTTACGACGACGCCCAGCACATCTCCATGGCCGAAGTCGCCCCCGACCTGGTGTGCGTCACCTTCAACGGCCTGTCCAAGGCGTACCGGGTGTGCGGCTACCGCGCCGGCTGGATGGTGCTCACCGGGCCGCGCCGCCGCGCCAAGGGCTTCATCGAAGGCCTCGACCTGCTCTCCGGCACCCGCCTGTGCGCGAACGTGCCCGGCCAGCACGCCATCCAGGTGGCGTTGGGCGGCCGGCAGTCCATCTACGAACTCACCGCCGAGGGCGGACGGCTGCACAAACAGCGCAACGTTGCCGTCCGGAAGCTGCGGGAAATCCCGGGCGTGTCCGTCGTTGAGCCGAAGGGTGCCCTCTACTGCTTCCCCAAAATCGACGCCGAGATGTACAACATCCACGACGACGAACGCTTCATGCTCGACCTGCTCAAATCCGAGAAGATCCTCATGGTGCAGGGCACCGGCTTCAACTACCCCACCCCCGATCACTTCCGCGTGGTCACCCTGCCATGGGCGTCGCAGTTGGAGAACGCCATCGAGCGCCTGGGCAACTTCCTGGCGGACTATCACCAGCACTAGGGGTTGGCCGGCGGGGCTTGGCAGCCCCCTCCCGGCAAAATAGTTCCCAGCCGGGGAACTATTTGGGGGTTTGGCCCCCATCGCGGAGACATTTCCCCAGGTCGGCTCACCGGCGGGGTAAAAAAGTTCCCGGTTTCGCGCTGAAACCGGGAACTTTTTTGCACCGCGCTGACTGATCACGGCGGAATATGTCAGGGTCCTAGGGCTTTACACCCCGTCTGACAGATTCCGGCGGAATGTGTCAGAAACACCAGACCAATGACGCCGACTGGGGCCAACACCAACCCCTACACCGGGCGGAAGGTGTCTGGGGAGGCGGCCTTCCAGTCGGCGGCCCAGGACGAGGGGGCGTCGTCAAGCAATTGCCCCGGTCGCAGCCACTCGTAGATGGAGGCGTAGGAGCGCGACTCCGTCGGCGAGACGTTGCGGCGCAGCATGTCGGGGCGCAGCTCGGACGGGTCGGCAACGCCCATGGACGCCATGAGGCGCACCGCGGTGTTCACGGTGGTCTTGTGGAAGTTGTAGACGGCCTTCGATTTGTCCTCCACCACGATGGCGCGGTTGCGGCGCGGGTCCTGGGTGGCCACGCCCGTGGGGCATTCGCCGGTGTGGCAGCGTTGCGCCTGGATGCAGCCGACGGACATCATCATGGCGCGGGCGGAGTTGGTGTAGTCGGCGCCCTGGATCATGCGCATGACGATGTCGGCGCCGCCTGCGACTTTGCCGGATGCGCCGATCTTGATCTGGTCGCGAAGCCCCGTGCCAACGAGCGCGTTATGCACCGTCATCAGCCCGTGGGTCAGCGGCATGCCCATGTGGTCCTCGAAGTCGATGGGGGCTGCGCCGGTGCCGCCCTCGGAGCCGTCGACGACGATGAAGTCAGGTGCGGTGCCGACCTCGCGGATCGCCTTGCAGATCGCCAGCACTTCACGACGAGACGACACGCACAGCTTGAACCCCGCGGGCTTGCCGCCCGCGAGTTCGCGCATCTCCGCGATGAACTCGATCAACTCCACCGGGGTGCTGAACACGCGGTGTGCGGCCGGGCTGATGCAGTCCTTGCCCATGGGAACGCTGCGGATCTCGGAGACTTCCTTGGTGATCTTGTCGGCCGGCAGCACGCCGCCGATGCCTGGCTTCGCGCCCTGGCTGACCTTGAGCTCGACCATCTTGACCTGGTCGTCAGCGGCCTTGTCGCGGAACTGAGCCGGGTCAAAATCGCCGTCCTCGGTGCGCGCGCCGTAGTAGCCGGTGCCCAACTGCCAGACCAGGTCGCCGCCGTTTTCGCGGTGGTACGGGGAGATGCCGCCCTCGCCGGTGTTGTGCGCGAACCCGCCGAGCGCCGCGCCCTTGTTCAATGAGCGAACCGCGTTTTTGGACAGAGAGCCGAAGCTCATCGACGAGACATTCAGCATGGAGATGGAGTACGGCTGCGTACAGTCCTTGCCGCCGACGAGAGCGCGCGGCGGTTCCTCCGGCATCTCCAGCGGCGCGATCGTGTGCACGAGGTGCTCGTGGTTTTCACCGTAGACGTCCTGGACGGTGCCGAACGAGGTCTCGCTCTGCTGGCCCTTGGCACGCTCATAGATCGCTTCACGTTGGTCGCGGTTGAAGGGGCGGCCGTCCCAGTCGCGCTCGATGAAGTACTGGCGCATCTCGGGGCCAAGCGCGGTGAGTACGTAGCGCATGTGGCCTAGAACTGGGTAGTTACGCAGCACCGGGTACTTAGTCTGCTTGAGGTCGTGGATCGCGACGCCACCCAGCGCCGCTGCAGCAGCACCAAGCGCGCCCTTGGCAAACTTTCCTGGCTTCTCCTTAGGCATACCCCCTATCATGCCCCACCCCGACGCAAAACCTAAGCCGGGCACACCATGTGGTGCACCCGGCTTAGGTAGTACGAAACTACTGCTCAGAGGCGCTAGAGCCGCCTTCGGTGTCGATGGACGTCAGCGCTTTGCCCGGCTCGGCGCTGCACCAGTCGTAGAGCACCGCGGACAGCGCTACGACGCCGATGATGCCGCCGGCAACCTGGCCCAGTTGCTGCACCTCGGGGCGGTTCGCCACCTGCTGGAACTGCGCGTTGATCGCGTCCGCTTGACGACGAAGCTCCTCAAACTGGTCGTTTCGACGACCACCCCGGCCACCGACGCCCCAGTCGCGCGTGTGCTCCGACCAGCGGCGCTGCAGATCGGCGTTGATCTGGTTGATCTGTGCCTGGTACTGCCCCACGTACGGCTGGATCAGTTCGCCGCCGAACTGCGCGAGCAGACCGATCGGGATGAGCCACAGGATCGGAGAACGCACCGCGTTGGCCACGCACCGCTTGACCGTTTCGTTCCCGGACGAGCCCTGCTGCGCGGCCGTGGTTGTTGCCGGGGCGGGTTCGGTCTCGGTGACCGTCTCCGTCGCCCCCGGCTGGGCCGGGCGGTAGTTGCCGGAGATCCGGTACGGGCCCTCGACCTCGTTGCCGTCGGTGCGGGTGTAGTCGATTTCCACCTCGGTCACCTCGCCGGTGAAGCCCGGCACTGGCACGAAGGTCACGGTGCCGTCGTCCTCGATGTGCCAGGTGCCCTGGGTGTCGATGGTCAGGGTGCGGTGGTCGTCGCTAAGCGACGCCCCCTCAACCGGGCGGAACACGAGCGATTGCTTATCGACGAAGCCGTCCTGCACCACAACCTTCACCGTGGTGTTTTCGATCGTGTCGATGCGCGCGCGGCCGGCCGTGAACTCCACCTTGGTTCCGGAGTCCGCGGTCTGGGTGACCGTTGTCTCGTTGGTAATGGTCACCGGGTTCGGGGTCACCGTCACCGCAGGCTGGGTGACCGTCACCGGCGCCGGGGTGACCGTCACCGGGACGATTTCGGTGCCGCCCGGGATGGTCGTGGTGACCGGGTCCGGGGTGACGGTGCTCGGCTCCGGGTTGATCGTCAGCGTCGTGGTGACCGCGCTCGGCTCGCCCGGGATGGTGACCTCGGTGGTGATCGGGTCGTGCGTGATCGTCACCGGGTTCGGGGTCACCGTGACCGGCTGCGGCTCCTGCACCTGGGTGATCGTGGTGACCACGGCCTCCGGGGTGACGGTGACCGGGTCTTGGGTGACCGTCACCGCGTCCGGGGTGATCGTGGTGGTCTCCACCGGGTTCGTCGCGGTGACCGTGTCGGTGGCGCGCTCGGTCGTCGTCGCGGTGGCCGGCAGGTTGTAGCCCACCTTCACCGTGGCCGGAGCGTGCGCCTGCACGCCGTCGGTGCTGCGCGCGGTGTATTTCACCGGGTCCGGATCACCGGTGAATCCCGGCTCCGGGGTGAACGTGAACACGCCGTCGTTGACCGTCCAGGTGCCCTGCCCCGGCACCACCAGCGTGGTGGTCTCCTCTCCGGTGCTGGAGATCAGGCGCACGGTGGCGGGGTCCACATCCTCGGAGTAATCCGGCTTCACGCCGACCGGGCCCGGGGTGCGCACGACGCGCTCCGCGCTCGGCAGCGCCAGGTCGGCGACCACGACCGTCGACGTGACCGTGGTGGGCACACCGTCGATCGTCGTCGGTGCCTCGGTGACTACCTGGGTCTGGGTCACCGTGGTTGGGGTGCCGTCGATGGTGGTGGGCACTTCAACGGTGGTTGGCACATTGGAGGTCACCGTCTGCGGCGTCGCCTGTTCCGTGACGGTGGACAAGACGTTCGAGGTGGCCGTCGTCGTAGCGGTCGACGTAGCGGTCGCTGTCTCCGTCACCTTGCCGGTCACGGACACCTGGTAGGTGGTGGTTTCGGTCGCCCCCGTCGCGGTCGTCGCCTGAACGGTCACCGGGTCAGGGGTGCCGCTGAAGTCCTTCGCCGGGGTGAACTTGACCACGCCCGTCGCCGGATCAATCTGGAACGTGCCCTCATCGGTCTCAATCTTGTTGTCCGTCGCGCCCGCCAGCGAGTAGGTGACGGTCCAGGCGCTCGGGAACGACGGGAACATCTCCGCGCCAGTCTTCGAGGTCTGGGTCTGGTTCACATCGCCAGTTGTCACCGACGGGGAGGTCCGCGGCGAGCGGTAGTCGCCGGCGACCGTGCCGGTGTCGGTGGACTGCACGCCGTTGGTGTTCTTCGCGGTGTAGTTCACCGGGGTCGGAGTGCCGTAGAAACCGTCTACCGGGGTGAAGGTGAACGTGCCGTTGTTATCGACGGTCCAGGTGCCCTGCCCGTCGACCTTGAGTTCCTTGCCTGCGGGTTTCCCGTCGGCACCGACGAACTCCACCGTGGACTTATCGACCGTGTCCAGGTACCTCGGCGTGACCTTCAGGGGGCTGCCGATGTTGCCGAGCACGGAGGCGTCGTAAAGGTGCACATCCACCGGCTCAACGACGGCGGTGTACTTCGCCGTCGGCGTGCCCTGCGCGTTCACGATCCCGATGCCCACCGACTGCGCTGTGCCGACGAACGCCGGGTCCGGGGTGAACGTGACCTGGCCGGTTGTCGGGTTGATGGTGTACGTGCCCTCGCCCGCGACGGTGAGGGTGTTGTTCTCCGCCGGGGTGCCGTCCGGGGCGAAGAGTCCGAAGACTGCCTGGTCCCACCAGGTGGCCTGGGCGATGTTCGGGAACAGCTCCTTCGCAGTGAGACCCTGGTCTTGGCGGTTCTTGTCGTCGGAGTGCTGCGTCACGCCCTGCAGATTGGTCGTGACAGCCGAAATCGGATCCGGCGTGGGGTAGAACGCCGAGATCTGGCCGGGCACCTGTGCAGGGATACCGTCGAAGTTGGTGGCGGTGTAGTCGATGGGGGTCGGGCTGCCCACAAACGCGCCGCCCTCACCGTCAGGTCCCTGCGGAGTGAAGGTGAAGTTGCCTTGCTTATCGACGGTCCATGTGCCCTCGCCTGGCACAACCAGCGTCTTGCCGTCATCGGAGAGCGTGCTGCCTTGCGGCGCGATGATCCGGATCGTGCTCTTGTCCACCGTCGTGTCCAGGTACTCCGGGGTGACCGTGATCGGCTGCCCGATGCGGGTGGCCTTGGCGTAGTCGGACGGGATCTCAACACGCACCGGCACCACGAACGGCTGGTAGGTGCTGGTCATCTCGGCCGGCTGGCCGCTGGCGTCCCTGAGGCCGACGGTCTGGATCTCCACTGCCGGGGCCTGGCCTGTGAAGCCCTTCTCCGGCTCGAACTTCACGGTGCCCTTGACCGGGTCGATGGTGTAGGTGCCCACGTCCTCGACGGTGAGCACATTGTCGGTTGCACCCGCGAGCTGGAACTTCACCGGGCTGTTGGCTTGGCCATACCACTCGGTAGGCAGGTTCGGGAACATCTCGGCAGGGGTGCGGCCGGTGTCGTTCGCGCCCTTGTCGGTGCTGTTCTGGGCGGTGCCCTGCGGGCCGACGGTGGTGGCGGGGACCGTAATAGCCGCCGGGTAGGTGATGGTCACACCACCGGTGCCGGTCACCGTGCCGCCGTTGGTGGCCGCGGCGGTGTAGAGCACGCTCACCGGCGTGCCGACGAAGCCCGGCACCGGCGTGAAGGTGAATTCGCCCGTCGTTGGGTCGACGGTCCAGGTGCCTTGTCCCGGGATGTCCAGCGTCTTGCCGACGGGGTTGCCGGCAGCGTCGAGAAGCTGCACGCTCGTCGGGTTGATGGTGGTGCCGTAATCGGGCGTCGCCTTACCCGGCTTGCCGAGCGGCGCCGAGTTGGTAGCGGACGGCAGCGTGTACGTGCGGTCTTCGACGGTCGGGATGTACTGCGCAATGAGCGTCGAGTTGACCTTCGTGCCGTTGGCAGTGGTGTTGATGGCCTGAATCTTCACCCCGCCCGCCTGCTTCGAGGGCTGGCCGCCAAGGAACCCGTCGACCGGGGTAAACGAGACCACGCCCGTTGCGGGATCGATGGTGTAGGTGCCCTCGCCATCGACGGTGAGGGTGTCGACGAGGTTGGTGCCGTCCACGAGCTTGAACTGCACCGGCGCGTTGAACCAAGCCTCGGGCAGGCCCGGGAAGAGCTCCGCGGTGGTCTTGCCGGCGTCGCCCGGGGAGTTCAGGTCGGTGGATTTCTGGGTCTCGGTCGGGCCGCCGATGGTGGTGGCGGTACGGGTGACCAGCGGGTTGTAGGTAACCGTGACGGTGGACGGCTCGCGGGCCGCGATACCGTCGACACTCCTCGCGGTGTACTTCACCGGTGCCGGGTTGCCCAAAAAGCCCGCAACCGGGGTGAAGGAGAACTCACCGGTCGCAAGATCGACGGTCCAGGTGCCCTGGCCATCGACGGTGAGGGTGGTGCCGACGCGGTTGCCGGCATCGTCGATAAGCGAAATGCTCTCGGTGTCGATCTTCGGCAGGCCGGCGATCGCGTAGTCCGGTGTGGCCTTGAGCGTGTCGCCGACGTTGCCGTTGGCGAACGCGGGCTGGAGGTACACGTTGGAGCTGGTGACCACGGGTAGGTAGGAGCCGTCCGCGCCGCGCTGCTGGCCGTTCGCGGTGGTGAGGTTGGCGATGCGCACGCCGACCTCCGGTGCCGGACCGACGAAGAACGGGTCCGGGGTGAAGGTGACCTCGCCGGACGCGGCGTCGATGGTGTAGGTGCCAACGTTGTCGTACTTGAGCGCGGTGTTCGGCGCGATTGCGTTGCCGTCCTGGTCGACAAGCTGGTAGGTGAACGAGCTGTACCAGTTGGTGGGGTAACCCGGGAACATCTGCTGGGCGGTCAGTCCGCGGTCGCCCTCGGAAGTGGTCCTGTCGGTGGACTTCTGCGTCACGCCCTGGGTGCCGTACGTCGTCGCCGGGCGACCGTCCGGCACGAAGTAGTCGACGGTGAGCGTGGCCGAGTCCGCCTGGATGCCGACGGTGTTCTTCGCCGTGTACTGCACCGGGGTCGGGTCACCGATAAAGCCGACCTGCGGGGTGAAGGTGACGGTGCCGTTGCTGTTGACCTGCCACGTGCCCTCGTTTTCCACGGTGAGGGTCTTGCCGGCGGTCGTGCCGTCCGGGTTCAGCAGCTCAACGGTGTCCGTGTTGATCGCCGGTGCGCCGTCAGCCTGCGCGTAGTTCGGGCGCAGCGTCACGGCGCGGCCGACCTGGTTCTGCCCTGCGACGTCCTCGAGCTGCACCGACGGCTTGGTCACCGTCGGGGTGTAAGTGGTGTTGACCTCGGAGTAGGACTGGTTGTTCGCGTTGATCGTGTGCGCGGGGCGGGTGACGCCGTAGGCCATGACGCGGCCGTTGCCCTCGTCCGTGTTCGTGGTCATGTTGGACACGATCACGCGGATCGGGGTGGCTTGCTTGGTGGTCGGGTCACCTGTTTTGAAGAAGTCGTTGTTCGGGGTGAACGTGACCTCGCCGGAGTCCGGGTTGATTGTGTACCGGCCCTCGGTGGTGTTCAGCTCGTTGGTGACGTAGCCGACGTAGTTGCCGTCGGCGTCGTTGGCGAAGTCCGCGTCCGCAATCGTCGCCTTGGCCGCGATCGGGTCGTTCCTGTCAACCTGGAACGCGTAGGTGGGCTGGTAGTCCCAGACAATGCCTCCGGTGACACCTTGGAACCCTGTTCCGGCCTGCGCAGTCTGGGTGGTGCCGAGCGCACCCGTAGATGTGAGCGGGGTCGTGGTCTTGCCCGGCAGACCGGTGGTGGCGTAGTCGTACTGCGGCGCTGGCTGGCCGCCGGGCTTCACCGGGTCGATCTGGATCGGCAGCGGCGGGGCGTAGCCGATGTAGCCCGGCGCGGGGTTCCAGGTCACCTGGAACGTGGAGCTTTGGGAGACGTAGGACCAGTCGCCAAGCTGAGTCGTAATCTTGTTGGAATTGCTGAACGGATCTGGGCGCACAGCAGACGTAAACCCATTGCGGTAGATCGTCTGGTTCGCCGGGTCCCAAATGGTCAACGGGACCGGGCTCCCCCACTGGTCGTAGGTGCCGGTCCTGGCTATGCCGTCGGCGGCCACTGCGTCCAGGCTCAGGTACAACGTGCCGTAGCGGGTGACGTTCTGCTTAACGGTGGTATTCCACGGCACCGACGCCGGGGTCTGATCGTCGTAGGTGACGGTGGTGCCCTGAACCGTGCGCGTCGCGGCATCGGCGGTTGGCACGAAGGTCGAATCGGGGGCGGCCACCTGCACGGTGGTCAGGCCGAGGATGGCGACGGTTGCGGCACCGATTGCGCGGTTTGCCACGCGGCGGGAACGAGTACTCATAGGAACTCCTAGGTCAGAAGGGCAACCTACTCGATTAAGTAAGCTGCAAGAAGTTTGTTCCTCACCCACCTTAGCGTTACCGCTTTTTCCTGGCAGTTAGTTACCAGTTAACCCAAGGTTCGCCCCAGCGCCCGCAGCTGCCACCCTGCCGCCTGCCAGGTTTGGGGGTCGAGGACGTTGCGGCCGTCGATGAGCAGTTGCTTATCGACGAGCCCAGCTGCCCACACCGGATCCATCTGCTTAAACTCCTGCCATTCGGTGGCGAGGATGACAAGTTCCGCACCGTTCAGGGCGTCTTCGAGGCTGGTGGCGTAGTCGAGGGTGGGAAACACCTTGCGGGCGTTGTCCATGCCCTGCGGGTCGTACACGCGAACACTTGCACCGGCCAGGGAGAGTTGCCCCGCTACTGCGAGTGCCGGCGAGTCGCGCACGTCGTCAGAGTTCGGTTTGAACGCCGCACCGAGCACGGTGATGTTGCGGCCGATGAGGCTGCCGAGTTCCTCGCGGGCTAAGTCGATCACGCGCTGGCGGCGGCGCATGTTGATCGCGTCCACCTCGCGCAAAAACGTCAGCGCCTGGTCGGCGCCGACTTCGCCGGCGCGCGCCATAAACGCACGGATGTCCTTCGGCAGGCACCCGCCGCCGAAACCTAAGCCGGCGCCGAGGAATTTGCGGCCGATGCGGTCGTCGTAACCGATCGCGTCCGCCAATTGCGTCACGTCCGCGCCGACGTTTTCGCACACCTCGGAAACGGCGTTGATAAACGAGATCTTCGTGGCCAAAAACGCATTCGCCGAGACCTTTACCAACTCCGCGGTCTGCAAGTCGGTGACGATAAATGGCGTGTCGTTTTCCAGCGGGGTGGCGTAGACCTCGCGGGCGACTTCTTCGGCTCGGCTTTCTTCGTGCGTGGCGCTTGCGCCTCGCACGCCGAGGACGATGCGGTCCGGCTCAATAGTGTCTTTCACCGCGTAGCCTTCGCGGAGGAACTCCGGGTTCCACGCGATCTCGACGCTGGCGCCGTCCTGCACGAGCTTGTCCGCGCGCTCCTGCAGCGCCGCTGCCGTGCCGACCGGGACGGTGGATTTACCCAGAATGACGTGGTGGCCTTGCAGTTTGGGCACCAGGTCGTCGATAACCGCCTCAACATAGCGGGTGTCCGCGGCGTAGGAACCGCGCTGCTGCGGGGTGCCCACACCAATGAAGTGCACGTTGGCAAACGCAGCGACCTCGTCATAGTCGGTGGTGAAGTCCAGGCGGCCGGCGTCGATGTTGCGCTCGAGCACCTCGGGCAAGCCCGGCTCATAAAACGGCACCTTGGAGTTTTTCAGCGCCTCGATTTTGTTTTCATCCACGTCAACGCCCAGCACCTCGTGGCCCAACTCCGCCATGCACGCAGCATGCGTCGCCCCGAGGTAACCAGTGCCAATCACAGTCATCCGCATAAGTGGCCATTATGCCGGGACGGTGCGAGCGCTGCAGGGTGAGCGCGAAACGCTTACTTGCAGTACTGGAAGTTTGGATGCGTCGCACGATCCCTATTTTTCAAGCTCGACGTTTTCTGCAAAATAATCAAGTGGAGATCCGGCTAGAATTTCAGAATTGAACATTCTGACCCGCAAAGGAAGTCCAATAGTGGGCAACTACAAGAACCTAAAGACGGTGTTTCACAAATCCCGAGACGGCAGGCAGGCTGCCGAAGCTGAATACGCCGCCAGGTTTACGTCGCCAGCTGCACTGCATTGGAACTTCACAGTGGGCAACCACGATCTCTTCGTGGTACTCACTGCGGAGATTCAGTCACTCCTGGAGGACGTCTGGCGCGCAGAGCTCCGGATTTCCCACAAGTGGTCCACGCTTCCAGGCGTGGCCGGTAGCCACTACCTGACAGGCCTTCTCATCGAGGAAATTAAAGCCACGAACCAAATCGAGGGCGTGCATTCGACCCGTAAAGAAATTGCAGAAGCGCTGACCCGTCCTTCAACTGGACCACACAAGCGGTTCCGCGAAATGGTTGCGTTTTACGAATCGCTACTCAACCCTCATGCGCGACCAGAGTTTCCAACGACCCCCACATCCCTGCGTGCCGAATACGACAGGTTGCTCGCAGACGAAATCGTTGAGGAAGATCGTCCCGATGGACAGCTGTTCCGATCAGGGCCCGTAGAAATTCACGACGGCATGAAGGGGGTCCATAAAGCCCCCCTTGGCGAAGACGACATTGAAGACCGCATCCAAACGTTCTTACAGACCCAAAGAGATGAAACCCATGTCCTCATCAACGCGCTGATAGGTCACTTCATGTTCGAGTACACCCACCCGTTTTACGACGGCAACGGTCGTATGGGACGTTTCTTACTCGCATTCAAAGCTCTCGAGGTTCTTTCTCCACCAACCTCGATGTCTCTCTCCCACCAGTTCTCACTCCAGAGAAAGAAGTATTACGACGCTTTCTTGGATACAGAGAACGCGATGAACTACGGAGAGGCGACGATCTTCCTCAAAGCCATGCTTGAGATGCTGATCGATGCCCAGCGCGACTTGGAGGAATCACTGGATCAAAAACATTTCCAGTTACATAGTCTGCAAGAAATCCTATCTTCAATAGACCGCGACGAGTACGAACGCGACTTGCTCTACTTGGCTGCGCAAGCATATCTATTCAGCCCGGATCTACCCTTCCCCCTCAAAGAGGCAGTTTCAGCAATAGGGCGGTCTTGGAACACGATCCGGCCCGTAGCTGAAAAGCTGGAAGCGGAGGGACTTATCCAATCAGCTTCGAAGCGCCCGCTCACACTCGAGCTCACCGCCCGAGGCCGTGAATACCTACGTTTATCAGAAAGCTGAGCTGAGCTACTGAAAGTTCAGGTACGCCTTCGACGGCGTCGGGCCGCGCTGCCCCTGGTACTTCGAGCCGAGCGCGCCCGAGCCATAGGGGGTGTCCGCCGGCGAGGTCATATTGAACAGCGCGAGCTGGCCGACCTTCATTCCGGGCCACAGCGTGATCGGCAGGTTTGCCACGTTGGACAGTTCCAGCGTGATGTGCCCGGAGAAGCCCGGGTCGATAAAGCCTGCGGTGGAGTGGGTCAACAGCCCGAGTCGACCGAGCGAGGACTTGCCCTCAAGGCGGCCGGCAAGATCGGCGGGCAGGGTGAAGCACTCCAGTGTGGAGGCGAGGACGAACTCGCCGGGGTGCAGGACGAAGCCGTCGTCGTCCTCCACCTCGACGAGACTGGTCAGATCCGGCATTTCCAGCTTCGGGTCGATGTGCGTGTACTTCGAGTTGTTGAAAACGCGGAAGAACTTATCCAGGCGCACGTCGACCGAGCTCGGCTGCACCATGGCGGGGTCGAACGGGTCGATCCTGAGGTGGCCGGAGTCGATGGATTCGCGAATGTCGTGATCTGAAAGCAGCACGCCTTGAGAGTGTACTTCCCGTTTTTGGGCCTCGACTAGGCGGTGCTAAAGTCATAAAAGCTGCCGGCGTAGTTTAGTGGTAGAACATCAGCTTCCCAAGCTGAGAGTGCGAGTTCGATTCTCGTCGCCGGCTCCAAGACATCGGGGGATGGAGAATAATGGGTGAGCAACCACTTAACTTAAAATCTTCAAAACTTGGCGAGTTTGTTGTTTACAAAACCCAAGACGGCTTAACGGAAGTACATCTGCGAGTCGTCGACGGCTCGGCTTGGATGACTCAAGCGGAAATTGCCGTGCTCTTCGATGTAACCACGGCTACTGTAAGCACTCACCTGAAGAACATTTACGCCGAAGGCGAGTTGAGCAGGGACCGAACTATTAAAGAAATTCAAACAGTTCGTTCTGAAGGGGACCGTGACGTTCACCGGACACTACTTCACTACAACCTTGACGCGATTATCGCCGTCGGCTACCGGGTAAAGGGGCCGCGAGGCAACCAATTCCGGCGATGGGCAAGCGAAGTACTCCAGGAATACCTGGTAAAGGGCTTCGCACTCAACGACGAAAAGCTCAAAGATCCCCGCGGCACGGACTATTTCGATGAACTTTTGGAGCGGATCCGCGACATCCGATCTTCAGAAGCACGTTTGTACCTCAAGCTGCGAGACATCGTCGCACTCGCAGCCGATTACGACAAAGATAGCCCACGAACGCGTGGAATTTACAGCGCCATCCAGGACAAACTGCACTACGCGATTACGGGCCAAACGTCTTCAGAAATCATCGCGACACGATGTGACCCGGCGGCCGACAATCTCGGTCTTTCCACTTTCAAAGGAGAAGTTGTCCGAAAAGGGGATGTGACAACGGCGAAAAACTACCTCACCCACCCGGAGCTCACTACGCTCAACCTCTTGGTCTCCCAGTTCTTGGACTACGCGGAGTTACAAGCGCAAATGCGCAGCCCGATTCACATGGCGGAGTGGCTGGAGAAGACCGATGCGTTCATCGAGTTCAACGGCTTCCAGCCGCTTGAAGACCGAGGGAGGGTCACCCGCGAGGAGGCTAACCGCTTAGCCAAAGAACGCTACGACCTTTACAACTCCGGCCGGCAGGCAGCTGAGCTAGCTGAAGCCGACGCGGAGTTGGTCGCAACTATGAAGATGATCGACCAGCGAATACTCGCTGACCGAGCGCGCTTACGTCCTCGTGTGGCGGACAACAAAAAGTGACAAACCAATTCCCAATTTTTACGCCGCTGTCGTGCAGGGCGCCAGCGGCTTTCGCGACAGCAGGATTGCGCGGTACGCCGTTCCGCCATCGCGCTTAAACCGCAGGATGTTCCAGTCAGGGTTGAACTGCTGCGCCTGGGCGAGAAGTTCGGGGTTGTGGTTGTAGGCGGTGCGGGTTTCGTCGCCAAGCGGTGAGCGGAAGCTGAAGGTCAGTTTGGTGCCGTCTTGCTCGAGGATCTCGATCGGGAACCAGCCGTACTTCTGGTTCATGGCGCGCAGCACCGGGATGTAGTGGTCGTTGTGGCCTGCGGTGCGGCGGTCGCATTCGTGGTACGTGCAGGTGCGGGTGGACATAAATGCTCCTCGGAAATCGCGTCTTCCGGCACGGCGGTTGCGCGTGCCGGCGGATCTTCCCCCGGGAGCACCGTGCGCGATATGCGCGGTTGCTTGCCGACGAGCCGGGGGCCTTTACCGTCGAACTTCTTGATCCACAACGCACACTAATAGACCAAGCGGTCTACTGTCAAGCGCGAACCTCGATGACGATAGTTCGATGGGCATACTCCCATGTCAGTGCATTACTTGACGACGACACCCCGCACCGACGAAAACCTTCCACCCAGGAACTATTGTCATCGGACTATCGACATTTGCGGAAATGGGACACGAAACCGCGGCGCCCTACCCGCACCGCACGATCGGCTGCGGATCGTAGACCGTGGTCTGGGTCTCGCGGTTGATCTCGTTGCCGGCGAGGTCGTAGATGATGCGGGTGTCCGAGGTGGTAAAGCCCGGGGCGCCACCGGAGGGCGAGCAGTTCGCCCCGGAGACGTAGACCGGCTGCGGGCTGGTCTGGGCCCAGCGACCACCGTTGATGGATTCGACGTTCACGGTGTTGACCCCCATGAGGCTGACGGTGACTTGACCGCCGCCGACGTTGGTGGCGATACGCACCGGGTACGGGCTGTCGTTGCGGAACTGCAAGTCGATAGCGCCTTCGTACACGGTGGCTTCACGGCCGGCCGGGTAGCGGGAGATGTAGTACGAGTGCGGGGTGTGCGCAACGTCGGTCATGCCGGCGAAGTAGGCCGCGTTGTACAAGGTGGTCGCGAACTGGGAGATGCCACCGCCGACGGCGGTGTCCGCGCGACCGTTGAGGATGATGCCGGATTCGACGTAGCCCTGGGCGGTGCCGCGGGGGCCGGTAAACCCGTTGAGGGAGAACGTCTCGCCCGGGTTCACAATGGCACCGTTGACCGTGCCCGCCACGATCGCGATGTTGGTACCGGAGGCGCCGGAGTAGCCGCCGGTCGTAAACGAGCCGACGACCTCGTCGAAGGTGGCGTTGTTGGCGTCGTCGGTGGTGAACTCGGCGGGGACCTCCTTGTATTCGGCGTCCCAGGTGCGGGGTTTGTCGCCGAGCAAACGGTCGTTGAAGCCGGCCATGGTCTTTTCCCAGTCGACGATGGTGCCGTCAACGGACGGCTCTACCCCACCGCCGGCGAGCACGCGGGCGTTTTGGGTTTCGACCTCGCTGTCCGCGAGTTGCTCGCCGAGGATGCCCTGGGCGGCCTCGGTGTTCACGCGCGGCGTGATTTTGCCGTCCTCGTTGGGGAAGCTGACCACCTCGCCAAGGCGATCCTCGGGGATGGCGGCGGTGTGGTCCTCGCGGCCGTTGACGGTCAGCGGGCCGTTCAGGGCTGCGCGCACGGGGCCGTCCATGGCGGCGGTGATGACGGCGCTATCAATCGCAGGCGGGATCTCGATCGGTTCGATGTCGATGCCGTCGGGGTTGAGCCAGCCGGTGGTGGTTTCGTCGTGAAGCGTTGCGCGGTCGACCTTCTGGCCGCTGACCGGGTCGGTGGTCTCGGCCTTGCCTGCCTTGACGCTGATGGTGCCGTCGGTGGGGTCGACGTGCAGTTCGTCGGTCAAGCGGTCAAGTTGCCGTTTCAGGGCGGGCTCATCGATACGCGGAACGACGTCGACTTCGCGGGTGGTGAACAGGCCGCGCAGGCGCGAGATCGGGTTGGCGGTTTCGACGCCGGCGGCGTCTACGGTGCCCTGCCAATCGATGCCCAGGCCGGACTTGGCGGGCACGAACGTCGCGGCCTTGTCGCCTGCGCGGACCTCGACTGGCTCGTCGGCGATGCCGCCGAGTTCGCTTTCGAGCTTCTCGCGCGCCTCGTCGGGTTTCATCGCCCCGATGTTCACGCCGCCGACGGTGGTGCCACGCGGCACGTTGCCGCGGTGCATCGCCAGGTCGGCGAGGTAGAGCGCGAGTGCGATCGCGACGATGCCGAGCAGCACGCCGAGTGCGATCTTGCCGCCGCGGCCGGAACTGCCCGCTCTATGCGAGGTTGCGTTCACCGTAGTCACCCAAACCAGGGTAATGGAGATCTTTGAAAGAGCTGCCTAGAGGCTGTCGTCGATAAGCATTTGCTGTACGCGGGTGGCGGCTTCGGTGACGCGCTCTTCGGGGATGTAGCCGTTGTGCACGCACCACACGATGTGGTCGATGATCGCGGGCAGGTCCTTGCCGGAGGACCATAACGCCTGGTCGGCGCCGGATCCGATGGCGCGGGCGACGGCGTCGCGGGTGGGCGCGTAGTCCAAGATGCCGCGCATGCCGGACAGGTCGTCGGTGACCACCACGCCGTTGAACGGCACGCCGCCGGGGTAGTCGCCCTCGCGTAGGATGCGGTAGGCCTCCGGGTTCATGGAACTCGGCACGCCGTCGGGACCAAGGCCCGGCACGATCATGTGGCCCATCATCACGCTGGCGCGCGGGTACTTCGACAGCAGCGGACCGTAGGGACGCATGTCCAGCTCGCGCATCTCGTGCAGCGGCGGGGTGACCGCAAGTTGCAGGTGGGTATCTCCCGAGGCGCGGCCGTGGCCCGGGAAGTGTTTGAAGGTGGGGGTGATGTTGGCGTCGATAAGCCCCTGCGAAAACAGCGACGCCACTCGCACGACCTCGGCCGGATCGCCGTTGAATGAGCGGTCGCCGACGATGTCCAGGTTGGTCACATCCAGGTCAAGCAGCGGCGCGTAGTCCACGTTCACCCCGTGCTCGCGCAGCGCCCGGCCGATGTCCCAGCCGGTGCCGCGGATGACCTCCGGCGGGGTGCCAGCGAGCGCGCGCGGCGACATGAACTCGCCGAACACCCCAGTGTGGCGCTGCACGCGGCCGCCCTCGAAGTCGATGGAAACGGAAAACGGCCGGTCGTACTGCTCGCGCAACGCGTTGATGTTGCGGCCCGGTTCCGTGAGCAACTTCGGGTCCGCCCAGCTCGGAATGATCAGCCCGCCGGCGCCCTGGTCGAGCGCGAACCGCGCCTGGTCGTAGTTGGACACGCCGACGACCATCAGCGACGCCACACGCGCCCGCAGGTCCTCCGGCACGCGCTGTTGCGCCGGGCTGAGCACCTGGGGAGCTGCTTGCTTATCGACGAACCCCTGCCCCGGCTGCCCCTCCGTCGAGGTCACCGTCACCACTTCGGTCTCCGGCGCCGGTGTTTCCTCCGGGGCGCAGGCGGCAAGGCCGGCGCACATAAGCAGCACAGTGGCAGCCGCTGTGGCTCGAACCCGCATTGCACAGACCCCTTCATCGTGTGTGGAAACGCCATTACTGTACTCGCCACTGGTAGCCTTACCCGACATGTCCCATCGCGTGAACCTGCTGCCCGAGCCGCTGCGTCAACACGCTGCCTCGCCCGTGGTGGCCAGCGCCGTTGTCGGCATCGTCCTCGGCGTGGTCGGGGTGCTCGGCATCGCGGCGGCGTCGGGCCAGTCGACGGTGCCGGAGGATACTGCCGTCGCCGCCGACGACGCGGTGCTCGGCGGGCCGGAGTACGGCTCGCGGAAGTAGGCCGGCGTGCGCTCGTCGTCACGCGCGCATGTGCTCGGTTGGCTCGCGCTGATTCTGCTCACGCTCGCGCAGCCGCCCGGGCGGGTCGCGGCGGACACGAAGTTCGACCTTGTCGCTGATCCGCTGCGGTTTCTTACCCGCGCCACCCACGCGTTTACCGACGAGTTCCCGCTCGGCCAGGTGCAGAACCAGGCGTACGGGTACCTCTTCCCGCAAGGCGCGTTTTTCCTGCTTCTCGATTGGGCACCGGATTGGCTCGCCCAGCGCGCGTGGTGGTCGTTGCTGCTGTGCCTGGCGTACTCGGGCACGCTGGTGCTTGCGCGTCGCATCGGGATCCGGGGCACGTGGCCACCGGTCCTCGCGGCGATCTTGTACGCGCTAAGCCCGAGGATTTTGACCACGCTCACCGCAATCTCGTCGGAGGCGTGGCCGGTCGCGCTCGTGCCGTGGACACTCGTGCCGTTGGTGTCTAAAAGGCCCCAGGTCGCACCCGCGCTGGTGGCGGTGGCATGCATGGGCGCGGTCAACGCAACCGCCACCGTCGCCGCGTGTCTGCCGGCGTTCGTGCTGCTGCTTGCGCGGCGCGCGTTGAAGCAGGCGGCGCTGTTCGCCGCCGGAGCGATGGCCGTCTCAGCGTGGTGGATCGGGCCACTGCTCGTGCTCGGCCGGTACTCCCCGCCGTTTACGGACTTCATCGAGTCCGCACACGTGACCACCGCATGGCTCAACCCGGTGGAGATCTTGCGCGGCACCACCTCCTGGACGCCGTTCGTGGACACCGAGCGCGCCGCCGGTCACCTTTTGGTCGCCGAACCCGCGTTCATCATCGCCACCTGCCTGGTCGCTGCCGTGGGGCTCGCCGGCCTCGCCCGGCGCGACATGCCGTGGCGCGGGCCGCTACTCACCATTTTCGCCGTCGGGTTTGTCATTCTCGGGACGTCGGCGAGCATCGCCTCGCTTTACGACGACACCCTCGCCCCGTTGCGCAACCTCCACAAATTCGATCCGCTGGTGCGCCTGCCACTCGTGCTCGGGGTGGGGTTTGTGGCATCAACGGTGCGCCGCCCGCAGATCGTCGGCGTGACCCTTGCCGCCGCGGTGGCGGTGGCACCCGCGTGGTCGCTGCGCTTGCTGCCGGAGGGCACCTGGACCGAGGTCTCCCCGGATTGGCTGGCGGCCGGGCAGTGGCTGGAGGAGCACGCCGCGGGCACGCGCACCCTGGTAGTGCCGCCCACGCAGTTTGCGCGCCAAGACTGGGGCTGGACCCGCGACGAGCCGATCCAGGCGCTGACCAGCACCCGCTTCGCGTTCCGGGATGCTGTGCCCCTTGTGGATCCGGAGGCGATTCGCGGGTTGGACGGGCAGACGGGGGTCGTCGATACGCAAGCGCTGCGCTCCATCGGCGTGGGCGCGGTAGTGGTGCGCCGCGACCTCGAGCACCAGCCGCCCACGCCGAGCCTGGGCGAGCCGGACGCGAGTTTCGGCGACGTGGATATCCACCTGCTCGACCCGGAGGCGGATGTGATAGACACCGACCGCGCCCCCATTGCCGTCGACGGCGGCGGCGAGGTTCTGGCTCTGTTGTGGCGCGAACTCGGCTACTTTCCGGCAACGCTGACCAGCGGGAACGCCGACATCGTCACCGACACTCCAGCGTTGTCAGTTCGCAACTACGGCACCATCAGCGGCCAGTCCGGCACCCTGGCCGGCGAGTGGGAGGACACCACCGTGCGCAACCGGGTGAAGGATTACCCGTCCGCCGGCACGCGGGTAGGCGTGCGCGAGGAGGGGATGGCGCGGGCGTCGTCGTCACGCGCGGACGCTGGCGCGTTCGGTGGTCCGGTACCGGCGAACTCGCTCACTGCCGCCTTCGACGGGCTGGCAGAGACCGCGTGGTGGCCCGCGCCGGGCGATAACGACGCGTGGATCGAGTTCGACTCGCAAGCAGATACGGTCACCGTGACCGCCACCGCCGACACCACGGTGCGGCTGTGCGACCGCAACGACCACTGCCGCAGCGTCACCCTGGTCAAAGACCAGCCGCGGCGGCTCACCCGCGGCGACGCCGCAATCCTGCGCCTGACCGAACCGGTAGGCATCCGTGAACTTGACGCCGGCGTGCGCCGCATCGTGGAGGTCAACGGCACCGCGGACCGCTACTTTTTCCAGCGCCGCTTCCCCGCCACCAGCGTGATCCAGCGCCGCTTCACCACCGCCGTGGACAGCGAGTGGGAACTGTCGCAGCCCGCCACCATCGACGGCGAGCGCCACGTCGGCCGCGTGTTCCTCGAGGCCGGCACCCACGAACTGTTCACCCGCGCCGAAACCGTGATGCTCTCGCGCGCGCCGCTGCCCGACGCAGATGGCGACCGGCTCATCCTGACCACCCGCGCGTACAACGAGGGCCTGCGTGGCACCCTCGGCGGCACCCCGCTGGAGCCTGTGCGTGTCGACGCCGGCGCCCAGGCCTTCCGCGTCCCCGACGGCGCCACCGGGCAGTTCGAGATGACGTTTGCAGGCGATAACTCCTACCGGTACTCGCTCCTCCTCGGCGGGGCGTTCAGCCTGCTCGTCGTAGTGTTTTGCCTGTGGGCGCCCTGGCGCCGCTTCGAGCGATTCACCCCGCCGCCCGGCGCGAACTGGCTTTCCGGGGTGGCTGTAATCGCCGCAGCACCCCTGCCCGGCCTGGTCGCGGTCGCGCTCGCGTGGCTAGTCCGACGCTTCACCGTCCTACCGATGCCACACCTCGCCGCCGCGTCGATGACCGTGGCCGGGCTCGTGCTCGCGCGTGCGCCATGGCCGGCGGCGAACTACGCGGGGTGGTCGCTGTTTTGTGTCTTCGCCGCGTGCTTCGCCGTGGCCTGCCTGACCAATCGCGCGCCGGGCACCTCCACCAACTCGTAGGACACGTACGCCACAGCCGTGCTGGCCAGCGCGGTGGCCGCGTACACGACCACGAAGTGCCCACTGAACATATCCACGCCGAGTACCGGGAACACGAAGTACAGCACCGCCATGTGCCACAAAAACACCGAGTAGGACCAGTGCCCCAAGGTGCGCATGCGTGACGACGACAACCACGTCCCCGCCACACGCTGCCCCAGCGCAAAGGGCGCGACGATGAGGGCAGCGAACACCGCACCGAGCAGCACCCGCACGTTGAACTCGAGCGGGTCCGGGTGAGCGAGCCCCCGCGGGCCGATGACACCGGCGATCCACGCGACCGGCAGCGCTAGGAGGGGAAACGGCCAGCGCGGGCCAGCGTATCGCACCCCGGCGCGCTCCAGCTCGGCGAGCACAAGCCCGACGGCGAACCACGGCGCGTACGACGGCGGCCAGATCTGCAGATTCACCACCGCCGGATCCGCGATGCCCGACACCGCCCACGGCCAGGCCAGCCCGAGCGCCACCGACACCGCCAGGGCGATGCGCCGCCCCCGCGCGGTAAGCCTCAGGTACAGCGGCAGCACCAGGTAGAAGGCGGCTTCGATGCACAGGGACCACATCTGCGTGAGGCCGTCGATAAGCGCGTGCGGCACGTAGACCTGCACTAACAGGAAGTTCGCCACAACCTGGCTTGCGTTTACGCCCGCGAGCGGCGGCAGCGCGAGCAGCACCACTGCAACGCACACCACGTACGCGGGTACGAGGCGTGCGACGCGGCGCGAGTAGTAGCCGTCGCGTAATCCGCCGCGCGCGAGCAGGAACGCCGAGAGCGCGAAGAACACGGCGACGAAGTAGTCGAAGCGCTCGAGTACCGCCGAACCGGCCCCGGTTTGGAACGCGACGTGGGTGGCCACGATCCCGTAGGCGGCGACGGCGCGCAGGCCGTCGAGCTCGGGAAGGATGGCTGGTCTCGGATTCACGATGGGCAAAGTCTAGCGGCCCGGTAGGGTAAGTCGGGTGAATCTGCGTCGCCGTCTCGCCGCCTGCCTGGGCGTCATTGTTGTCTGCGCAGTACTCAATATCGCCTCGCCGATCGTGATCGCGAAGCAGCGCACTCTTGTCCCCGGCGACTACACGATGCACTTCAGCGGCGAGCGCTCCCGCACCGTAACGCTCACCGAAGCACCGAAGGCGATGCGGGCCCGCGTCGAGGTCGACGGCGAGGAAGTCGACTCCTTCCTCATCGACCCCTCCACCGCGTTTCCCACGAGAGGCCGCGCCGGCCTCGGCCCACTCATCCCGTACAACCCGGAGCGTCGCACTTACCCGCTGCACGACCCCACCACCGGCAACGACGCCGCCCTCGATTACCTCGGCCCCGGCAACGTGCGCGGCCTGGAGACCTACAAATACGCCGCCACGCTTTCCGACGGCTGCACGCGCACCGTCGACGCCGAACGCCGCACCGGCCGCATCCTCGACGAGGTATGGGACTGCCCACCCGAGCAGTGGGTGCTTGCCGACGACACCAAAACCGCCGCCGTCAACGCCGCCCGAAACGATATCGCCTGGCTGCGCGGCCTGCAGGTGATGGCGGTGCTGACGCGGTTCATCGCGGCCGTGGCGTTCATCGTCGGGCTGGTGGCCTATGCGCGCCGCCGTTAACCAGTGGTGGGCGCCCGCCTACGGCGCGGCGCTCGTCCTTGCGCTGACCTGGCCATTTCTTGTCCCCGGCGAGGCGTTCGCGCTGCGCGACATGATGGTCTTCGACCAGATGGCGCTCACCCGCGCCTCGCTCGGCTGGGGTGATCTGCCCGCCCGCAATGTTCCGCAGGACGCGCTGCTGGGCATCCTGCCCCACCCAGTGCTGTTCCTGCGCGTGTTCATGGTGGCCGCGGCCGCCTGCGCCGCCTGGGCCGGGCACCGCCTGGGCCGCTCCCCGCTGGGCAAGGCGGCGGCGATGACGGTTGCGGTGTGGAACCCGTTTGTTGTCGAGCGCCTCCTGCAGGGCCAGTGGTCGCTCGCCGCCGCCGCGTGGCTGCTGCCCCTGGTCGCGTTGCGGCTCCACCCTGCATCCGGCCTAGCACACTGGCTCGCCTCGCTTACCCCCACCGGCGCGATCGCCGCGGCATGCGTGGCTCGCAGCCCCGTAATCTCCGTGATCACCTGCCTGCCGTGGGTTGTCGCCGGGATCTTCGCCGGCGCCGGCGGCACCTCCTCGGCCGCGTCCGCCGACCTCTTCGCCCCGCGCGCCGAAGCCTTCACCGGCACCCTCGGCGCGCTCGCGGGCCTGGGCGGGATCTGGAACGCCCACGCCGTGCCCGGCTCCCGCACAGTCGGCTTCGCCCTGTTCGGCATCGCACTGTTTGCCCTGCTCGCCCTCACGTGGCGCGAGGTTCCCCGCCGCTGGCTCGCGCTTGCCGGCCTGGGTTTTCTGATCGCGCTGTTGTCCTGGGCGGGTCTGCTCGGGCCGGTGGTCGCGCACGTGCCCGGCGCGGGCCTGCTTCGCGACGGTCACAAGTGGCTCATCCTCGCCATCCCCGCCTTCGTCGCTGCCGCCGGCGCCCTCGATCCCCGCCGCGCACTGGCCGCGCTGACCTTCGCGCTGCTCCAGGTCCCCGACGCCCCGGTCGCCGTCGCGGCGCTCACCCCCACCACCGTCGAGGTGCCCGCCATTCACCACCAGGGCCGCGACGTGCTGTTCGAATCTCGCCCCACGCTTGTGCTTATCGGCGACCACCCCACCGTCGACCCCGCCCCCAAAGCCTTCAACGTCGTGGAATCCGGGGCGCTCACGGTCGACGGCGTGGCGGTGGATCCGCCGTCGCTGCGCTGGACCGCGGCGCAGGCCGCCGTCGACGATCCGCAACGCCTGCGCGAGTTGGGCGTCGGGGTTGTGGTGCGGGCGGATGGTGAGGTCGTCGATACGCAAGCGCGCGTGAGGGGCTGGCCTTGGACGGGCGTCGCACTGTTCGCGCTGTGGTGCATGGTGCCACTGTTGCTATGTGGCATAGATCACAATAAGAGAAGAAAGCGCGCTGACCAGGGTTTCTAAGAACATTAGTTGGCAGTTCCCCATTAATGGAAAGTTCCAATCGTTGACGTCCTTGCATGATTCACGTTGCCCGGGTTAAAGTGAACGCAAGATGAACAACAGGTTACACCCCAGGTGTAGCCCCGAGATTTTGAAGGAGCAGATACAGCTTCTGCAAGAGAGGAACAATCATGGCTAACAACATTGATTTCAGCATCATCCGCGAGCACGCCCTGCGAAACATCCGCGAGGACCTGCTCACCGAGTACGCCGGCAAGTACGACGCGCTCGAGATCAACGATGCGTTCGACGCCGTCCTGCGCGCACACAAGAACAGCGCCGTCGTCGAGGACTTCGTCCCGGTCCTCGTCGAGGCTGAGATGCGCGATCGCCTCCGCGAAGGCGACCTGTTCCCCGCCCCCGCAGCCGCGTAAACGCTGTCGCCAACGCCCAGCCTTGTTTTGTGGCTGGGCGTTTTGCTATGTTCGGATGACACTGTCGGTAGCGGAAATGCTTTCCGTCACCCAGCGAACGTCAACCCCACGCGCCCGGGGAAAAGGGAGCACTCCTGGCGCCTTGTGGCCGTATCAGGGCTGAAGCGGTTCGATTCCGCTCACACGCACAACGCATGCGGCCTGCACGACGCACACGGGCACAACCCCCACCACAGGGTTGCACCGAGCACGATTTACTACCACGACGTTGGGGGTTTCGGAAGCGGCCGCGAGGGTCGGGAACGGGGACAGCAACGTCAAGGAGGCACACATGCTGCTCGCAGAGGCACTGGCGCGCCGCGCCGAGGCGCAGGACCGCCTGAACAAGCTGCAGGACCGCCTGGTCCAGGGCGCGCTGATGCAGGAGGGCGACACCCCGCCGGAGGACCCGGCGGACATGCTCGAGGAGGTCGCCGGGCTGCTGCAGGAGATCGAAACGTTGGTGCGCCGCATCAACCACACCAACGCGAAGACGGCTTTCGAGGGCGCGACGCTTACCGACGCCATCGCGCGCCGCGACGCCCTCCTGCGCTCCCGTCGTCTCTACGCCGCGGTTGCCGACGCCGCGACGATGTCAAACGCCCGCTACTCACGCTCCGAGGTCCGCTTCGTGCCCACCGTGGACGTCAAGGCGCTGCGCGACATGGCCGATAGCGCCTCCAAGGCCTACCGCGAATTGGACACCAAGATCCAGCAGCTCAACTGGACTACAGAGCTGCAATAACGCGCGCGAACTTCCGGCCCGTCTCCTCCCAGGAAAACCCCTGCGCCCAGCGCTTGGCGGCCTGCGCCATCGCGCCGCGTCGCTCCAGGGTCTCGCGGGCTGCCTCGGCGAAATCCTCCCCGTTTGCAACCAATCGGCCGGTTACCCCGTCGCGGATCGAATCCGCCACACCACCCGCGGACGCGTACGCCACCGTGGGCACCCCGTGCTGCGCGGCCTCGATCACCGCGATCCCCCACCCCTCCTTCCGCGAGGGCAGCAAGTGCAGCTCGGCGCGCTCGAGCAGCGCGTGCTTGTACGGCTCGGAAACGTGCCCGTGGAACACCACGTCGTCGCGCCCCGCCGCGTAGGCGCGCAGCTCGTCTTCCCACCAACCCGAGCCGATGATGTCCAGCACCGCGTTGTCCATCGTCGCCACCGCGTCGATCGCCTCCTCGATGCGCTTATGCGGCACGAGGCGCGAGAGGGTGACCAGGTGGGTGCGGTGGTCGTCGTGAAGCGTGGGCGTGTGCGCGGGCACCGGGTCGACACCGTTTTCCACGATCTCGATCTCGCCGGCACGCACACCCAACGCCACCAAATCGCGTTTCGACGCCTGCGACACCGTCACGTACCGCGCCCCGCGATACACCCGTGGTGCGACCTGCGACTCCAAGAACCAGCCCAACCGGCCAACGATCGGCCCCGCCACTGGCCACTGCTCCTTGTGGCAGTGGTGCGTGAGCAGTACCACGGGCCTGCGCGTGAACAGGCGGGCGAAAAACGGGATGCCGTTTTGCGTATCGACGACCACATCCGGCCGGTTGCGCCAAATCGACAACGGCGCCGCCAAGTACACACTGAACTTTCCGCCGGCCCGCTCGAAGCGCACCCCGCCTCGCCGCGACCGCCGGGGCGCGTCCGTGTGCTTCGCCGTCCGGTAGATCACCTCGTGGCCCTGCGCCGCCAGGTACTCACCGACGCGCTCGAGGTAGCGCTCCGACCCACCGCCTTGCGGGTGGGTGGTATCGCGCCAACACAGAAGCAGTATCTTCACGGCGCGATAACCTCCAGCCCGACTTCGCGCGCGGCATCCGCCAGCCACTCGTCGTAGGTGAGCACCGCATCCGCCTCCAGGTCCAGCGCCGCCTGCAGGTGGATCGCGTCCAGCGTGCGAAGGTATGGCATCGGCAGCATGCTCGCGCTACGAAGCGTCGCACGGCCCAGGTCCGCGATCGAAATGCCACGCAGAATCAGCGTCGCCTCACCCTGGGGCCTGCCGAGACGCACCGCCAACCGCCGCAACTCGACCTCGAGCAGATCGGAGGACACCACCTCGCACTCCCCCGCCTCAAGCCACAAGCGTATGGCGTGCGTGTGCGGCTCGGCTTTCAGCAGGCATCCGATGGCGGACGTGTCCGCGTAGACCCTGCGCATCCTAGATGCGTTCCCCGCGCATGTCGTCGAGCATCTCGTCCAGCGGCGCGCCTTCCACGGGCTCCACCGGCAGGTCCAGCCAGCCGCCGACGCGGGTGGCCGGACGGGTAATCGTCAGCCGCGGTTGTCGCGCCTCCAAGGGGGTCAACCGCCCCACCGGTTCGCCGTTGCTGGTCACCACAAAACTGACGCCCGCTCGCACCGCGCGCATGATCTGTGCGGAGTCGTTGCGCAATTCGCGCTGCGATATCCTGCGCTCTACCAGCGATTCATCGTGTTGCGGCGTGGCCATGCACCGGAGCGTAGCACGGTTGCTACGGTATGCGCATGCACCGTACCCGCCGGATGGCCACACTCCGCCGCTCCATGCGGCTGCTGCGCTCGTTTTCCTACGAGCAATTCCGGCCTCGGGTGTTCTATTCGTCGCTGGCACGCGACACGCGTTTGCTTATCGACGACCTCTCGCGCGACCTTCGAGACACCCCCGTCACCGGCCAGTCGGTGCTGGACGTCGGCGGCGGCCCCGGCTACTTCGCCGAGGCGTTTTCGGACTGCTTCTACGTCGGGCTCGAACCGGACGTCTCCGAGATGTCCGCCGCGGGCCTATCGGGCTTCGGCTCCGTGCGCGGCGACGGCACCGCGCTGCCCTTCGCCGACAACTCCTTCGACGTGGTGTACTCCTCCAACGTCGCCGAGCACATCCCAAATTGGCAGGCGATGGGCAACGAGACGCTGCGCGTAGCCAAACCCGGCGGCCTGGCGGTGCTTAGCTACACCGTCTGGCTCGGCCCCTTCGGCGGACACGAAACGGGACTGTGGCAGCACTACGTCGGTGGGGATTGGGCGCGTCGTCGATACGCGAAAAAGCACGGGCACGAACCGAAGAACCGCTTCGGCGACACCCTGTTCGCTGTCTCCGCGCGCGAAGGCCTCGAATGGGCCGAGGCAACCGGGCGGCTTCTCGCCGCGTTCCCGCGCTACCACCCGTCATGGGCGTGGTGGGTCACGCGAGTGCCGGTGCTCCGCGAGTTCGCGGTATCCAACCTCGTCCTCGTGCTGCGGGGCTAAAAATGCCAATTCCCCCACTACGCCACCAACAAAAACTCAAGGCCTGCCGAGTGGCAGGCCTTGAGTTTTATTAACAACAGATCTTGTCTGAAGTTTTCCGGTGGCGATGCTACAGCATCACCACCGATCCAGGCGAGGAGTTAGTTCGAGGCCTCCTGGATGCGCTCGTCGAGCTTCGCCAGCTGGTCGAAGATCTCCTGCGGCACGCGCGAGCCGAGGCTCTCGAGGTAGGTACGGGAATCCGCGAGGTCTTCCTTCCACAGCTCCGGGTCGGCGGTGAGCGCCTCGCGGACGTCCTCGATCGGGGTCTCCAGGCCCTCGAGGTCGAGGTCCTCCGCGCGGGCGGTGTAGCCGGCGACGGTCTCGTCAGCCTCGACGTTGCCCTCGATGCGGTCGATGACCCACTTGAGCACGCGCGAGTTGTCGCCGAAGCCCGGCCACAGGAAGCGGTCGTCGTCGCCACGACGGAACCAATTGACCAGGAAGATCTCCGGCATGCGGTCGCCGCCCTTCTCGCCCATGTCGAGCCAGTGCTGGAAGTAGTCGCCAACGTTGTAGCCCATGAACGGCAGCATCGCCATCGGGTCGTGGCGCAGAGAACCGACCTTCGCCTCCGCGGACGCGGCGGTCTGGCCGGACGACAGCATCGCGCCGATCATCGTGCCGTGCTCCCAGTTGTGCGCCTGCGTGACCAACGGGACGGTGTCCGGGCGGCGGCCGCCGAAGAGGATCGCGTCGATCTTCACACCCTGCCAGTCCTCAAACTCCGGCGCCGCGGACGGGCACTGCACGATGGGCACGCAGTAACGGGAGTTCGGGTGCGCGGCCTTGCTGGCGGAGTCCGGGGTCCAGTCCTCGCCGCGCCAGTCGATGAGGTGCTCCGGTGTTTCGCCGTCCATGCCTTCCCACCAGACATCGCCGTCGTCGGTAAGCGCGACGTTGGTGAACAGGATGTTGCCCGGCTCCATGCTCTTCATGGCCATCGGGTTGGAGGCGTAGTTGGTGCCCGGCGCGACGCCGAAGAAACCGTTCTCCGGGTTGACGGCGTACAGGCCATCCTCGCGCAGGTGCATCCAGGCGATGTCGTCGCCAACGACCTCGGCCTTCCAGCCCGGCAGCGTCGGGGTGATCATGGCCAGGTTGGTCTTGCCGCAAGCCGACGGGAACGCGGCGGCGATGTTGTAGTTCTTCCCCTCGGGGGAGGTCAGCTTCAGGATGAGCATGTGCTCGGCCATCCAGCCCTCCTCCTTCGCCATCACGGACGCGATGCGCAGGGCGTAGCACTTCTTTGCCAGGATGGCGTTGCCGCCGTAGCCGGAGCCGTAGGACCAGATCTCCTTGGTCTCCGGGAACTGGGAGATGTACTTGGTGTCGTTGCACGGCCAGGCGACGTCTTCTTCACCCGGCTCGAGCGGCGCGCCGACGGAGTGGAGGCAGTGGACGAACTTGTCGCCCTCAATCTTCTCCAGCGCCTGGGTGCCCATGCGGGTCATGGTGCGCATGGAGAGTACAACGTAGGCCGAGTCAGTCAGCTGGACGCCGAGCTTCGGCGCCGGGTCCGAGATCGGGCCCATGCAGAACGGCACGACGTACATGGTGCGGCCACGCATGGAACCGGAGAAGTGCTCGAGCATCTCTTCCTTAAGAGCGTCGGGCTTCATCCAGTTGTTCGTCGGGCCGGCGTCCTCTTCGTTCTCGGTCGAGATGAAGGTGCGGGACTCCACGCGGGCGACGTCGGACGGGTGCGAGCGTGCGAGGAAGGAATTCGGGCGCTTTTCCTCGTTGAGTTTGATCAGCGTGCCGGCGTCGACAAGTTCCGCGGTCAGGCGGTCCCATTCTTCCTGGGAGCCGTCCGCGAACACCACCTTCTCCGGCTCGAAGAGATCAACCGCCTCGTTGATCCAAGCGATGAGCTGCTCGTTGTCGGTGGGGTTTTCCCCCTCCAGGCGCTTGATTTCGGCGGTCATGTGCACTCCTTGTGTAACTGGTTATTCCCAGTGCCGCGGGCACTGATCATCCCAATAATCGTTTGGTTTCCCCCAGAGTATCGAAACAGGCGGTCAGATAACCAAAAGTTCAGCCTCCTCAACGACCCGCCGGATATAACCAGTAGGCGCGAGCACGCCATTCATTTGGAACGGGGGTGAAGCGCTACCCCCGCGGGCGCGTTCGCTTTACGACGACACGGGGGTGGCAAAACATACGCCCACCACGGCCCAAAATACTTGCGTTTGACCTGTACATATGGACAATAAACACGATGAATAATTCTGAAAACACGCGCCCGGGCACGGGTGAACTGCCCGCCGGTCGCCCATTGCAAACCGACTTTGGAACGGGTCTGGATTATCCGCGCCTTGGTTCCGTGACATTTCGTCGCGGCACGCTGACCGACAACCAGGAGGCCCTGTTCAACGAGCACTGGCCGCGCCTGGGCAAGGTGCTGGCGGAAGGCTCCGACGAGCGCATCGATATCGACGAGTGGTTCGGCCGGAAAGGCCACCCCACCATCGTGGAAATCGGCTCCGGCACCGGCACCTCCACCGCGGCGATGGCGCCACTGGAGCAGGACCACAACATCGTTGCCGTGGAGCTATACAAGCCGGGCCTGGCGAAGTTACTGGGCGCGGTGGTGCGCGGCGGCATCGACAACATCCGCATGGTGCGAGGCGACGGCGTCGAGGTGCTGGCGCGCATGTTCGGCGAGGAATCGTTGGACGGTGTGCGCATCTTCTTCCCGGATCCGTGGCCGAAGGCGCGCCACCACAAGCGCCGCATTATCCAGTCGGGCACCTTGAACTTGATTGCCACCCGCTTGAAGCCGGGCGGGGTGCTGCACGTGGCCACCGACCACGCGGATTACGCGGAGTGGATCGATGAACTTGTCGACGTCGAACCGACACTCGAATACAAGGGCTGGCCGTGGGAGGCCGCGCCACTGTTGACGGACCGCCAGGTGATCACCAAGTTCGAGGGCAAGGGCCTGGATAAAGAGCACGTGATCCGCGAGTACCTGTGGGAGAAGAAGTAATGGACCTGCAAGCGCAGACCCACCCGTACAACCCCGGCGCGCCCGCAGGCCCCGAGAGCTACCTGCTGGTGTGGGACGCCCCGAACCTGGATATGGGCCTCGGCGCGATCCTGGGCGGCCGGCCGACTGCGGCACACCGCCCGCGTTTCGACGCCATCGGCCGCTGGCTCATCGACCTAGCCGACGAGCGCACCGCCGAGCTGGGCCACGCGGTCGAGCCGGAGGCGACCGTGTTCACCAACGTCTCCGCCGCCGGCGCCGACGCGATCCGCCCGTGGGTGGAGGCGCTGCGCAACGTCGGTTTCGCGGTGTTCGCTAAGCCGAAAACCGACGAGGATTCCGACGTCGACGGCGACATGCTCACCCACATCGAGCGCCGCCGCAGCGAAGGTGTGCTCCAGGGTGTGGTCGTCGCGTCCGCCGACGGGCAGAACTTTCAGGAGCCGCTGCTTTCGCTTGTCGACGACGGCATCCCCGTCACCGTCCTCGGCTTCCACGAACACGCGTCCTGGGCGGTGAACTCGCCGGATGTGACCTTCGTCGACCTGGAGGACATCCCGGGCGTGTTCCAGAACCCGCTGCCGCGCGTGAACCTGGATGCGCTGCCGGAAGGCGGCGCGTGGCTGCAGCCGTTCCGTCCGCTGAAGTCGCTGCTGCGCAACACCCGGGACTAGGAGGCCGACGTGTTTTACAAGTGGGGCCGCTTCGCCCACCGCCACCGCAGGGTGATCCCGGTCATCGTCGTCGCGCTGATTGTGCTCATGCAGGTGCTGTTCGGCTCGAAGCTCGCCGACAGGTTGTCGCAGGAGGGCTGGGAGGACCCGGGCGCGGATTCCACCACCGCCGCGCAGATCGAATACGACACGTTCGGCCGCGACAACTCCGGCGACGTGATCCTGCTGGTGACGGCGCCGGACGGGGTGGACAGGCCTGAGGTCGTCGACAAGATGAACCAGCAGATAAGCGGCCTGCGCGACCAGTTCCCGAACGAGATCGCGCACGTGACCAGCTACTTCGAACGCGCAACCCCGCAACTGGTCAACGACGAGCACACCAAGGCGTTTGCCGCCATCGGGCTCAAAGGCGACGGCGAGCAGACGCTGAAGGACTTCCGCACCATCCAGCCGGCCCTCGAGGCGATGGAGGTGCCGGGTGGCACGGTGCAGGTCGCCGGCGCCACGGCGGTGGCGGATGCGCTAGACACGGGCATGGCGAACGATATCGCCCGCGCGGAGAAGATCGGCCTCGTCTTCGTCGCCATCATTTTGCTGTTCGTCTTCGGCGGCGTGGTGGCCGCTGCAATGCCGTTGATCGTGGGCATCTTGTCCATCATCGGCTCGCTGTCGCTGCTCGCGATTTTGGCGCAGTTCCAGCAGGTCAACATCTTCTCCCAGTCGATCATTACGCTGCTCGGCCTGGGTCTTGCGATCGACTACGGCCTGTTCATGGTCTCCCGCTTCCGCGAGGAACTCGACCGCGGGTTGGACACCGAGGAGGCCGTCGCGGTGACCACGAACACCGCCGGCAAGACGGTGTTCTTCTCCGCGCTCATGGTCGGCGTCGCACTGTCCGGCCTGCTCATGTTCCCGCAGGCGTTCCTCAAATCGGTGGCCTACGGCGCGATGAGCGCGGTCGTGCTCGCCGCCGTGATTTCGGTGGCGGTGCTGCCGGCGCTGTTCGGCATGCTCGGCCCCAAGATTGACTTCCTGTCCGTGCGTCGTCGCAAAGAGCGCCGCATCGAAGAGACAATTTGGTTCAAGATCCCGAACTGGGCGATGCGCCACGCGAAACCGGTCGTCGTCGGTGTGGCGGCGCTACTGATCGCGCTGACGGTGCCCATCGTCGGCATCGCCTTCGGCGGCATCAACGAGACCTACCTGCCGCCGAACCAGGTCACCCGCCAGGCGCAGGACGAGTTCAACGAGGAATTCCCTGCCTTCCGCACGGATCCGGTGAAACTCGTGGTCAAAGGCGCCGACAACGCGCAGCTGGGCCAGATCGTTATGCAGACCCGCGCCATCGACGGCTTCACCCGGCCGCTGAAGCCCGACTACCCCACCGAGGGCGACGTCACCGTGCTGTCGGCGCCGCTTGCGGATCGCGACGGGGGCGCGGACGTCGTTAAGCAACTGCGCAGCATTGAGTCGCCGGAGGGCGTGACCACGTACGTCGGCGGCACGCCCGCAATGGAGGTCGAATCCATCGAGGCGCTGCTCAACCGCCTACCGTGGATGGCCGTGTACATGGTGCTCGCAACGTTTTTGCTCATGGCGCTCGTGTTCGGCTCGCTCATCCTGCCGGCGAAGGCCGTGATCATGAACGTCCTCGGCATCGGCGCGACGCTTGGCTTCCTCACCGCGGTGTTCGTCGACGGCCTCGGCGCCGGCGCGCTCAACTTCACGCCGGGCCCGCTGATGAGCCCGATCCTCGTGCTCATTGTCGCCATCCTCTACGGCCTGTCCACCGACTACGAGGTGTTCCTCCTGTCGCGCATGGTGGAGGAACGCCAGGACGGCGCGCGTACCGACGACGCCATCCGCCGCGGCACCGCCCACACCGGCGGCATCATCACGGCGGCGGCCGCCATCATGATCGTCGTCGCCGCCGCGTTCGCCCTGTCGGACATCGTGATGATGAAATACATCGCCTACGGCATGATCTTCTCGCTCGCCCTCGACGCGACGATCATCCGCCTCCTGTTCGTCCCCGGCGTGATGCACCTGTTGCGCGAGGACAACTGGTGGGCGCCGCGCTGGGTCAAACGCGCCACCCGATCCCTCGGCGAGGGCTCTGGCGTATCGACGACCCCACGCCCCGGCGAGACTCCCATCGAGCACATGGTCGTGGATACCCGCCCGGGCCGCGCCGGTGTCACCGTGGAGGAGAACGCCTCGCTCGTGCCGTTCGCGGACCTCATGCGCGATCTGGACCAGCGCCGGGCCTTAGAGCAGCTGAAGAAGAAGGAACTTGAACGCTAGGACCTGGCTGCGCTGGCTCGCCCCGGTCGTCCTGGCCGTGGTGGTGCTGGTCGTCCTGCGCGACCAGATGCCCTTTTTCGGCGAGGCGTGGCGGGCGGTGCACGACGCCGCTCCCCTGCCGCTCGCCGGCGCGGTGGCCACAGCACTTCTTGCTCTGGTGGCGATGGCGGGCGTGATGCAGATCCTGCTTAACGTCGAAGGCCGCATCGCTGGACCGTTGGGCACCAACGCGATCGTCATCGCCTCCAACGCCTGGTCCACCACCGTGCCGGGCGGTCCAGCGCTGTCGGCGTGGCTGACATTTCGCGTGCACCGATCCTGGGGCGCGTCGACGGGCCTGTGCGGGTGGTTTTTTGTCGTTTCCGGCGCGCTGTCCACGGTGTGGCTGGTGCTCATCGGCATCGTCGCCGTGGTGCTGCTCGGCGCGGACCTGTCGGTGGCGTCGCTGCTTGCCTCCCTGGCCGCGGCCGCGCTGACCATCGCGGCCGTGTTCTGGGCGACGACGCACCCCGCCGTGCTCAAACGCTGGGTGCGGTTTCTACCCTCGCGCGTGCACGAGCGCGCCGTGGCGGTGATCGACCAAGTTGCCGCCATCCGCATCTCCGCGCCCGCGTTTACCAGCGCCGCAGCACTCTCGCTTGTCAACCGGCTGCTCGACTTGGCCACCATGGTGTTTTCCGTGTGGGCCGTGGCCGGCCAGGGCGTGACGCTTGCCGGGGTGTGCCTGGCGTTCATCATGACCAAGCTGGCCGGCTCCGCCCAGGTCACCCCCGGCGGGCTGGGGACCGTGGAGCCGGTGGCGGTGGGCATGCTCGTCGCCGCGGGGTTGCCGCTCGCAACCGCCACCGCGGCGACGGTGGTCTACCGCGCGGTGTCGTTTGTGCTCATCACCGCGATCGGGTGGGGGGTCTACGCCGCGGTGTACGCCGGGCGCGGCTTCATGGCCGGGCGCCCGGCCGCTGGCAAAGCCGTTTGAGCTTGCGTGACGTTTTATCTTGCGCGCGGCGCGCAATTTGGGCCTATAGTGGCGCTACATGAGCGTTTCCAGGATGTTTTACGGACGCAGCGTGGATTTTGAACGTGTCGCGCCCATCGGCTGGCACGCGCACGAGGAGGGGGTTGCCGCACTCCTGGATAGCTTCCGGCGAGTGCCAGACGGCCAGCGGGTGCGCCTGGCGAAGAAAACGTCGAACCTTTTCCGCGCCCGCGACGCGGGAAGCGCCGGGCTCAACGTGGAGGGCCTGCGCGGCGTCATCGCCATCGACCCAGTGACGAAAACCGCCGACGTGCAGGGCATGTGCACCTACGAAGACCTAGTCGACGCGACCCTGCCGTACGGCCTCGTGCCACTCGTAGTGCCGCAGCTGAAAACCATCACGCTCGGGGGCGCCGTCTCCGGCATGGGTGTGGAGTCCACCTCCTTCCGCAACGGCCTGCCGCACGAATCCGTGCTCGAGATGGACGTGCTGGTGGGCACCGGCGACGTCGTCACCTGCTCGCGCGAGGACAACGTTGCACTTTTCCGCGCGTTCCCGAACTCGTACGGCTCACTCGGCTACGCGGTGCGCCTCACCATCGAGCTCGAGGAGGTCAAGCCATTCATCGAACTCCAGCACGTGCGTTACGACGACCTCACGGCTTTCCAGGACGCCCTGGCCGATGCCGCCGCCACCGGCGAGTGGGGCGGACGCACCCTGCACGGCCTCGACGCCGTCGCGTTCTCCCCCACCGAGCAGTACCTCGTCTGCGCCTTCCAGGCGGACGAGGCGCCGGGAACCTCCGACTACACGCGCGACGCCGTGTACTACCGCTCACTGCAGCACCCGTCGGGCGTGCACCACGACTTCCTCACTATCCGCGATTACATCTGGCGCTGGGACACCGACTGGTTCTGGTGCTCCCGCGCCTTCGGCACCCAGAATCCCAAGGTGCGCAAGTTCTGGCCACGCGAGCTGCGTCGCAGCGCGTTCTACTGGAAGCTCGTGGGCCTAGACAAGAAGTACGACCTGGAGTACCGGTTCCTGAAGAAGCCGAAGGGCCTGCCGCGCACCGAGCGCGTCGTGCAGGACATCGAGGTGCGCGACACGCAGGTCGCCGAGTTCCTCGACTGGTTCTTCAAGGCCAGCGAAATCCAGCCGGTTTGGCTGTGTCCGATCCGGCTGCGGGACGGCGTCGATACGCTCGCTGGCGTCGGACTCGACGATGAGACGCCGTGGCCGCTCTACCCCCTCGAGCCGGCGACGACGTGGGTGAACGTCGGTTTCTGGTCCGGCGTCCCGGAGGTGGAGCCGGGGGCCTTCAACAAGGTCATCGAGCGGAAGGTCTCAGACCTCGGCGGGCACAAATCCCTGTACTCCGAGGCGTTCTACGACCGCACCGAGTTCGAGCGCCTCTACGGCGGGGACCTTCCGGAGCGGATGAAAGCCCAGTACGACCCGGACCGGCGCTTCCCGGGCCTCTACGAAAAGACAGTGGAAAACGCGTAGGAGAATGACTATGCAGATGACCGTGGCGGATATCGTCGACACCCTCTTCCCCGCTGGCACCCCGTTCAAGTGGGAAGCCTTCGACGGCTCATCAACGGGACCGGCGGACGCCAAGCACACCGTGAAGGTAAACAGCCCCGAGGGCCTGTCCTACATTGTCACCCACCCCGGCGACGTCGGCCTCGCCCGCGCCTGGGTCACCGACGGCCTGGCGGTTGAAGGCGCGCACCTCGCGCACCCCTACGACGTCTTCGATGACATGCGCACCCTCTACAACAACTACAAGCGGCCCAACCCGCGCGAGCTTGTTCGCATCGCACGCTCCCTGCGCTCCATGGGCGCACTGCAGATCCAGCCAATCCCGGAGGCGGAGCAGGCCTCCTGGCTCGAGCGCACCATCCGCCAGGGCCTCGCCCCGCACTCGAAGGAACGCGACGCTCAGGTTATTTCGTCCCACTATGACGTGGGCAACGACTTCTACGAGCTGTTCCTCGGCGACTCCATGGCCTACACCTGCGCCTACTACCCCACCCCGGACGCCACGCTCGACGAGGCGCAGGAAAACAAGTTCCGCCTCGTCTTTGAGAAGATGAACCTTAAGCCGGGTGACAAGCACCTCGACGTCGGCTGTGGCTGGGGCTCCATGGTGCGTTACGCAGCCCGCCAGGGCGTGAAGTCGCTCGGCGTCACCCTCTCGAAGGAGCAGGCCGAGTGGGCGCAGGCGAAGATCATAGAGGAGGGCCTCGAGGACCTCGCGGAGGTGCGCTTCCTGGATTACCGCGACGTCACCGAGACCGGCTTCGACGGCATCTCTTCGATCGGTCTGCTGGAACACATCGGGGTGAAGAATTTCGCCTCGTACTTTGAGTTCCTCGCCGGCAAGCTGCGCCCGGGTGGCGTGATGGTCAACCACTGCATCACTTACCCGGACAACCACAAGACGCCGCAGGGCGACTTCATCAACCGCTACATCTTCCCGGACGGCGAGCTCACCGGCTCCGGCACGATCATCTACGAGATGCAGGACCACGGTTTCGAAGTCTTCCACGAGGAGAACATCCGCTTCGACTACATGCGCACGCTGCACGACTGGTGTGAGAACCTCAAGGCCAATTGGGACGAGGCAGTCGCGCTCGTCGGCGAGAATACCGCCAAGCTGTGGGGTATGTACATGGCGGGCTCCGAATGGGGTTTCGAGCACGACGTCGTGGAGCTGCACCAAGTCGTGGGCATCAAGCTTGCTAGCGACGGCTCCCGCGCCGGCGCACCTGAGCGCCGGTGGTGGAACGACTCGGTGTTCTAGAGTGGGGGTATGCGCAACACCATCTCCAAGCCCTACGCCATCGCCGCCGACTACGTCGCCATCGCCGCCTTCGCCCTCTTGGCCCGCGCCGCCCACCAGTCCGACGACATGCCGTTCAACTTCACCGGCTGGCTGTCCACCCTGTGGCCGTTTGCCCTGGGTGTGACGCTGGGGTGGCTGATCACCCGCAAGAACAACGGCGGGATCATCTGGATCGTCACCGTGGTCACCGGCCTGGTCATCTGGGGTATCCGCAACCAGGCCATCCCCCACTGGTCGTTCATCATCGTCGCCACCACCATGTCCGCGCTGCTGATGCTGGGCTGGCGCGGCGTGGCAAAGCTTGCGAAGAAGTCTTAGAACGTGATGCCGAGGTTCCAGAGCGGGTCGCCGGTCTGGATGCCGTTGACGAACCAGATGATCATGCTGACAAGGTCGCCGAAGAGGTCGAGAGTCGAAGAGAGCATGGGTTTTACCTTTCTTACAGGGGGCTGATCGTGTGCTTCTTAGGCAGGTCGAATTCCTGCTTGGAGGCTAGTTGGCGCAGGGCTCGTCGTAAAGCGAGGCGGGTCTGCGACGGTTCAATCATCTGGTCGATGTAGCCGCGCTCCGCCGCGACGTACGGCGAGGTCATTTCCTGGTCGTAGAAGTCCATGAACATCTTCTTCATGGCCTCGCGCTGCGCCGGGTCCTCGATGGCCGCGAGCTGCTTGCCCTGCAGCATCACCACGGCCGCCGCGGAGCCCATCACCGCGATCTGCGCCGTCGGCCACGCGAGGTTGATGTCGCCGTTTAGATTCTTCGAGCCCATCACCGCGTACGCGCCGCCGTAGGCCTTGCGCACGACCAGCGTGACCTTGGGCACGGTGGCCTCCACGCCCGCGAACGCGAACTTCGCGCCGCGGTGAATCAGGCCATCGCGCTCCTGCTCCACACCAGGCAGGTATCCAGGCGTATCGACGACATACACAATCGGAATGTTGTACGCATCGCACGTGCGGATGAAGCGGGCGCCCTTGTCGGCGGCGTCAGCGTCGATGCAGCCAGCGGCGACCATGGGGTTGTTGGCCACGAAGCCGACGGCACGGCCGTCGATACGCCCAAAGGCGCAGATGAGGTTCTCTGCGTAGCCGGATTGGACTTCGACGAGGTCTTCGTCGTCGCCGAGCTGCACGAGCAGGTCCATCATGTCGTAGCCGGCGTTGGTGTCGTCGGGCATGAAGGTGTCCAACGCGGAGTCGTCCAGGTCTTCGTCGGGCTGGGCGGCGACGACGGGCGCGGCGTCGAAGGTGGACGTCGGCAAGTGGGCCAGGAGGTCCTTGACGTAGTCGAAGGCGTCCTCCTCGGAGGCGACGACGGCCTGAATGTTGCCGGCCTGCTCCTGCACGCGCGCACCGCCCAGTTCGGCGGAAGTGATGTCCTCGCCGGTGACCTCGCGGATCACGTTCGGGCCCGTGACATACATTTCGGACTCCCCGTCGACCGCGACGACGAAGTCGGTGGTCACCGGCGCGTACACGGCGCCGCCGGCGGACTTACCCAGCATGATGGAGATTTGCGGCACGCGGCCGCTCAGAGGCAGCTGGCGCTTTGCAATCTCCGAGTACATCGCCAGCGACGTCACCGCGTCCTGGATGCGCGCACCGCCGGAGTCCTGGATGCCGATCACCGGGCAGGAGATCTTGATGGCGAACTCCATGACCTCGGTGACCTTCCGCCCGAACGTTACGCCGACGGACCCGCCGTAAACGGTCTTGTCGTGGGCGTACACGGCGACCGGACGGCCGTCGATGCGCCCGTAGCCGGTGACCACGCCGTCGGAGTACACCGCGTTCGGGTCGCCCGGGGTGCGGGCCAGGGCGCCGATTTCGACGAAGGAGCCTTCGTCGAGGAGCGCGTCGATGCGCTGGCGCGGGGTAGTGCGCCCGGCGTCGTCGCGACGCTTGCGCGAGCGCTCGGAGCCCGGATCCTGCGCCTTGTCCAGGCGTTCGCGCAGGACTTGGAGTTTATCGGCGGTGGTCATCGCTTCCCCTCAATCCATGCGTTCATATGCTTGCCGACGATCCCCACCGCCGGCTCGTCCACAACCGCCAAGTGGTCGCCCGGCAGGTGAACGATGGTCAGATCGTTCACGATAGCGCCCCAGCCACCATCTTCGTCAATGTGCGCGTAGTTCGGCTCGAGTTGGATGGCGCCGTCGTGCATGCGCTCGGAGCGGAACAGCAGCACCGGCACGTCGACGTCCGCCCAGCGGGTGAAGTCGAGGTGGTTGAGGATCTGGTTGTCCACAAACGACGCCCGTTGGTGCTCCAGCACGCCGGCGGCCAAGCCGTGCTCGGAGGCGTCGGTGGTGGCGAGGAACTCGGTGAGCATTTGCAACAGCGCGTCCTCGCCGGCTGTTTCGAGCAGCTCGTAGGGCACGTCGAACTCGAGGCCGTAGGTTTCCTTGGCAAAGGCGGCGTAGCGGCCCCACCGCGCCTTCGTCTCCTCGAGGGTGTCCGGGATCGGCTCGGACGGCTGCGTGGTGTCCAAAAGCGCGATGTAGTCGATCTTGTCGTTGCCCAGCTGGTGCGCCACCTCGTAGGCGAGCGCGCCGCCGAACGACCAGCCGGCGAGCACGACCTTGCGCCCGTCGGCAATCCGCTCGATGTCCTTGACGTACTCCGCGGCGCGCTCCTCCAACGACCCCTCGAGGCGTTCGACGCCGTAGACCGGGACGTCGTCGTCAAGGCGGCGGGCCAGCGGCGCGTACACCGACGACGACCCTCCGGCCGGGTGGAACACAAACACAGGGGTGCCGGTTCCCTCGCGGAAGACGCGAATGTTGCCGTCCACCGGGGTCTCCAGCCCTTCACGCACGAGGTTCGCCAGCGGCTCGAGTGTCTCCGCCCCGAGCACGTCGTCCACGGTGACCTCGATGCCGGAGCGCTCCGTCAGGTGCGCGGCGATCTGGCCCGCTTGCTCCTTGCTTATCGACGACAACGGCGACGTCACACCAGCTGCCGCCGCCCCCGCGTACTTCGCCCACGCGCCAAACACCATGCGCTCGGACGCGTCGCGCGGGGCCACGCCCACGCCCTGGGTCTTTTCAGTGGCGGCTGCCGGGTCGCGGGCCTCGTCGTTGTACGCCAGCGGCTGCGGCTCGTCGGTGCGCCCGGCGACCGCGTCTTCGACGATGCGGATCACGTCGGCGACGGAGGCGTCGCGAAGCGTCTGCACCTGCAGCGGCGGGATCTGGAAGTCGTTTTCCACGCGGTTTTTGATGCGCATGCCCATCAGCGAGTCCAGGCCGAGGTCGATCAGCGGCAGCTCGTCGGGCAGGTCTTCCGGGTCGTAGCCCATGGATTCGGACACGATGCCGCGCAGGCGCTCGGCGACCGTCTCGCCGGATGCGGGGTCCCAGCGCACCTCGTCGATGTCGTCGTCGGGGGCGGCGGGTGCCGGCTGTTCGTCGTTACGCGAAGGCTCCATGACACCTTGGACGGGTGCGCGGTCGACGTCGAGCGTGGACGCGAAACCCTCCGCGACCAGCGTGGCGGCGTCGTACACACGGATGGACAGGCCGCCGAGCGACGTGGTCACCACCGTGGTCACCTCGCCGTCGGCCGGGAGGTAGCCGTGCTCTTCCGTGGCGACGACACGCGCATCCGCGATCTCCGCCGCCGCGGCCTCGATGAGTTGGTGCGGGCTGAATACCTGGTCGGCGGCGGTGGAGAACGCCACGTCGCCGTTCGGCAGCGTCACGCGCGAGCCGAGAAGCGACGTGCTTGCCGACGACGGCCGCGCCGGCGTCCAGTGATCCACCTGCTTAAACGCGGTCTTCGGCGCCTCAATGGTCTCGCCGGCGCCGTAGAACGCCCCGAAGTCCACGTCCATGCCGCCGACGTAGAGTTTCGCGGCGAGGTCCATGAGCGATTCGAGCTCGTCGACCTTGCGCTTCGTGGTGAACAGCAGCTGCGCGTCCGGTTTCCCGGCGGCGAACGCGGTGTTCATCATGCCCATCAGTGCCACCGGGTTTGGGGTGATCTCCACGAGGGTGGAGTGCCCGGCGTTAAACGCGGCCTCGATGGCGTCCTGGAAGTACACCGGCTGACGCGTCATGCGCAGGAAGTACTTGTCGTCGTGGACGATCTGGCCCGGCTGGTAAACCTCGCCGCGGTCAACGGAGGTAAACAGCGGGACACGCAGCGGGCGGGCGTCGATGCCTGCGATCTCCGCGGCGAGGTCGCCCATGATCGGGTCGAGAGCGCTGGTGTGGCCGGCGCCGCGCACGTTGAGTTTGCGGGCGAACTTCTCCTCGGCCTCGAGCGCCGCCACCACGTAGTCGACGGCCTTGCCCGGCCCGCCGACGGTGGTCATTCCGGGGCCTGCGTACACGGCCGGCTCGACGCCTGCCGCCTCGGCATGCGTATCGACGAACTCCGCCAGGTCCTCCCGCGACAACTCGACCACGGCCATCGCGCCTTCCTGGTCGGTGCCAGCGATCATGGCTTCGCCCTCGCCCATCAGGCGCGCGCGGGCGGTGGCGATGAGGATGCAGTCCTCCGCGGAGAGACCGCCGGCGCCGTAGGCCGCGGCGATTTCGCCCATGGACATGCCCATCGTGGCGGCCGGGGTGATGCCGGCCGCAGCAAGCAGGTCGGTCTGCGCGATCTGGATGGCGGTGATGGTGACCTGGCCGTTTTCGGTGTCGTAGGTCAGCTCGTCATTGTCGATGATGTCCAGCATCGACCAGCCGGTGTGGAACTGAACCATCTCGTCGAGCTCGCGCATGCGGCGGGCGAACAGCGGCGAGCGGCTAATCAGTTCCTTGGCCATCTTGCGGTGCTGGGAGCCGAAGCCGGAGTAGACGAACACCGGCCCCATCGGCGTCGGTGCATCGGCGACCGCGATGCCGGGGCCGATCTTGCCGTCGGCGACCTGGCGCAGGCGCTTGACCGCCTCCTCGGTGGTGGCGGCCTGGATAACGGCAGCGGAGCGGCCGTGGTTGCGCTTCGCTAGCGAACGGGCGACCGGGATGAGGTCGGCGTCGTCGCGACCATCGAGGAAGTCGGCGAGCAGTCCGGCGGCTTCCTTGCGTCGCGACGGCAGCAGGCCCGTCACCGGCAGCGCGGCCGTCGATACGCCCTCGAATGCGGGCTCGTCCGTCGGCGCGGCGTCGTAGTCGGCCGGGTCGAAATCCGCGACGACGATGTGGGCGTTCGTGCCGCCGAAGCCGAACCCGGACACGCCGGCGACGCGGCGGCCGGAGTAGCGCGGCCACTCGCGCGGGTCCTGGACGACCTCGATGCGTTCGGCGTCGAAGTCCACGTAGTGGTTCGGCGCGGTGAAGTTGATGGACTCCGGGATGGTGTCGTGCTTGAGCGCCTCAAGCACCTTGATCATCGCCACAACGCCGGCGGCGGATTCGGAGTGGCCGATGTTGGACTTCGCCGAACCCAGCAGCAGCGGCGACTCGGCGGCGCGGCCGCGGCCGAGGACCTCGCCAAGCGCGGTCGCCTCGATCGGGTCGCCCAAGATGGTGCCGGTGCCGTGCGCCTCGACCAGGTCGACCTCCTGCGGGTTCACGCCGGCGTCGTCGTAGGCGCGGCGCAGCACGTCCACCTGCGCCTCCGGATTCGGGGCGGTCAGGCCGTTGGAGTGGCCGTCGGAGTTGGTGGCGCTGCCTTTGATGACGGCGAGGATGCGGTCGCCGTCGGCGATGGCGTCGTCGACACGCTTGAGCACGATGAAGCCCGCGGCGTCGGCGCGCACGAGGCCGTCGGCGTCGTCGGAAAACGCGTGGATGCGCCCGGTCGGCGAGATCACGCCGAGCTCCGAAAACGCCAGCGACGCGAACGGGTTGGCCAGGATGTTCACGCCGCCGGCCAAAGCGACGTCGGCCTCGCCGTCGCGAAGCGCGCGCACCGCGTGGTGCACACTCACCAGCGACGACGAGCACGCAGTGTCCACGTTCATCGACGGACCGCGGAAGTCGAACGCGTACGAGATGCGGTTCGGGATCACGGCCGACGACGCCCCGGTCAGCGCGTACGGGTGCGCCTCGGCGGGGTCGGCGGCGATCAACATGCCGTAGTCGTTGTTGGACGAGCCGACGAACACGCCGACCGGCTCACCGCGCAGGTCGCTCGGCGCGAGCCCGGCGTCCTCGAGCGCCTCCCACGCCACCTCGAGCATGATGCGCTGCTGCGGGTCCATGTTCTGCGCCTCGAGCGGGGAGACGCCGAAGAACTCGTGGTCGAACGACGCGATGCCGTCCATGTAGCCGCCGGCGGTGTTCTCCTCCGACATCTTGGTCCGCACGACGGGATCGCCGAGGTACTCGTTCCAGCGAGACGCGGGCAGCGGGCCGGTGGCGCCGCGGCCTTCGATGAGCATCTGCCAGAACTCGTCGGTGTTCTTCGCGCCCGGGAAGCGGCCAGCGGAGCCCAGGATCGCGATGTCGTGGCCCTTCGCCTTCGCTTCTCGACGACGCCACACCGGCGCCGCCTTCTCCGGCGCCGTCAGCGCCGCCGCCAGGGCGGTGATCGTCGGGTACTGGTAGGCGATGGTCGGGTCGACGCGCCTGTCGAGCAGCTGCTCCAGCTCGCCGGAGAGGATCACGGCGTCGCGCGAGGACAGTCCGTAGGTCTCCAGCGGGGTGGTCGGATCGACGCGTTCGGCACCGGTGGCGCCGGCGACCCAGCTGGTGAGCCACTGAATCAGTTCATGCTCATTCATAACAGTTGAGAGTATCGCCCGGCGCGGGCGTTTTGTTACTTGGAAGCAGCGTGTTCGCGGTCAGTGAAACGCTTCGCGTTGACGCGGCGGGCGATCTTGCCTGCCGACGAGCGCGCGATTTCGCCCGGCGCGTAGAACTCGACCACGTCCGGGGAGATGCCGTGTTTGGCGGTCACGGCGGAGCGCACGGCGTCGATGGCGGCGGGGTCGCCGTCGGTGGTGGCGTCGTCGGCACGCTCGGCGAGGATGACCAGGCGCTCCACGTCGTCGCCGGGGACGGCGAACGCGGCGACGGAGTCCTTGCGCACGTGGTCGGAAGCCTCCATGGCGGTGGCTTCGATGTCCTGCGGGTAGTGATTGCGGCCCGCGACGACGACGAGGTCTTTCACGCGGCCGGTGATGTAGAGGTGGCCGTCGAGCATCGTGCCCAAATCGCCGGTGGCGCACCAGTTGTCCTCCGGCAGGCCGTCCTGGATGGCGCTGGCAAGGGTGTTGCGGAACGTCACCTCGGTCTCCTCCGGGCGGTCCAGGTAGCCGGCGGCGACGTTTTTGCCGTTGACCCAGATTTCGCCGATGGTGCCGTCGGGCTGCTCGGCGCGGGTGTCGGGGTCGACGATGGCGAAGTGCATCCAGTTGACCGGCTGGCCGTTCGACGCCATGGGCACGCCGCCGTCCTGGGGCACGGCCTTGCCCTCGGCGAGCGCGTCGCGGTCGAGTTCGACGAACTTCGGGCGGTCCTCGGTGCGGTCGGTGGACACGAGCAGCGTCGTCTCCGCGAGGCCGTAACTCGGCCGCAACACGGTCCGGTCCAGCCCGGAGGCGCCGAACGCGTCGATGAACGCGGACACGCCCGGCTTGGTCACGGACTCGGATCCGACGATGATGCACTCCACGGCGGAGAAGTCGTACTGCTCGGGGGTCTCCGGCGCGGCGTAGCGGGCGGCCAGGTCGAGCGCGAAGTTGGGGATGCAGGTGTAGATGTGGATATCGGACGGGTCGTCGTCGCGACGCGACAAGCGCTCCACCCAGCGCTTCGGCTGCTGGATGAAGTCGCGCGGGGAGAACAGTTCGATCTCCTGGCCGAGCACAACACCCACCATGGCGACGATCATGCCCATGTCGTGGTGCAGCGGTAGCCAGGTCGGGATGCGCATCGGGGTCTGGAACTGCAGCGCCTCGTTGATCTGGATGATGTCGGTGACAAGCGCCTCGTTGGTGATCATCACGCCGGCCGGGTTGCGGGTGGAGCCGGAGGTGTACTGCAAGAAACAGATCTGGTTCGCGGTGTCCTCGCCTTCTGCGGGCGCGATCGGCTGCCACGCGGCGGCGAGCGTGTCCGGCAGCGCGTCCACCGCGATGATGCGGGGGCGCTCTGGCCCGGGCAGGTGGGCGAAGTGGCGACGCACGGCGGGCGCGCCGGCGGAGTTAGTGATGACGATGTGCGCGTCGGCGTCGGCAAGCACCGCCTCCATGTGGCCCTGGTGGCCGGGCTCGTTGGGGTCGTAGAGCGGCACCGGGACCAGGCCGGCGTAAAGGGCGCCCATGAAACCGAAGAGGTACTCGGCGGAGTTCGGGGCCATAATCGCCACGCGGGAGCCGGGCTCGCCGACCTGGCCGAGACGCGCGGCGACCGCCTTGATGCGGGTGTTGACCTCGACGCGCGTGTACACGGTCGCCTCGCCGTCGGCGTTTTGGGTGAAGTCCCAGTCGCGCAGATTCACCGCGTCGCCAGCACCGGCTTGCAGGTGCGCCTGATGGAGCATCTCGGCCAGGCGCGGGAGGGTGAAGTGCTCCGGCAAGGCGATCTCGCCGTCTGCGCCGATGAATTGTGCTGTCAGTTGTTGCAGGTCCATGGTTTACAAACTCCCTACTACGTCGCGGACCCAATTTACCGTCCATTCCGGCACCGTCGTGCCGGGGATGACGGCCGGGTTGGTCGCGTACATGGCGTGGTTCCCGTTCGCGGCGATCAGCGCGTGCGCCCGGTCGATGGCGTTGCCCACGCCTTGCGGGGCGTCGCAGACGGTGTCGTCCGGTGCGCAGATTTCAAACGCGCGGTCCTCCACGAGGCCGAAGCCGCCAGGCCGCGGACCGGTCATGGTCGCGCCCGGGGTCACGGCGTCGGCGACGCGCTGCAACGGCTGCAGCGCAATCTCCGCGCCGGTGCCGTGCACCTCCGCGCCCGGGTTGACGCCGATGCCATTTTCGCGCCGTCCGTCCGCGATCATCACCGCGCCGAGCAGCCGGTCCGGGTTGATCGGGCCGGCGCTATTGCCTATCGACGACGCCACGTCCCCCACAATCACCGCACCCTGCGAAAACCCGGCGATGATGAACTGCGTCGACGGGCACGTGCGCGCCACGAAGTCGAGTTCGCCACGCAGCTTCGCGGTGCCTTCGGCGCGCGAGTCGTCGTACGTCATCTCCGCGCGGCCGCGGGCGGTTTGGATGTTGCGGAACTGCGCGGTGTACGGAACGGTGAACACGCGCACGTGGTTGATATCGTACATCTCCTGCAGCGGGCGCGTGATCGACAGCATGAAGCTGGCGGGGTTGGCCTGGGGGTTGAAGGGGTCGTCGTCACGCGAGGATTCCCAGGTGCCCGGCACGGAGATGACCTCCACCGCGGGGCACCAGTCGGGTTCGGCAGGCGCTGCGGCCTCCGAGGTGGTTTCGCGCGGCCCGTCCGCGGACGGCACGTCCGTCTCCGAGGTGGTGCGCCACTGATAGATGCCGAGCCCGATCAGCGCGAGCACCACGATGACGGCAGCGACGACGAACACGTTGCGCGATTGGCGCATGGGGCCTCCTTTTTAGCCGCAGAGGTTGGCGCGCGCGGTGTCGCCGATCAGCGTGGCCACAGCGGCCGCGTCCATGTCGGTGCGGCGCTGCTCCACCAGCTGGCCTGCCACGGCGTCGCGGGTGATGGTGTCGTTGTCGCACACCGTAAACCCGGTTGCTGTGAGCTGGTCTTCAAGACCGTCCACGTTCACCCCGTTTTGGCTGAGGTGATCCAGAAAGGCCTGCTCCTCCGGCGAGTAGGCGGGCGCCTGGTGTGGCACAGAGTCCACCTCGCGGGCCGGCTCGTCGCCTGCGCCGTTGCTTGCCGACGACGCCGGCGCCGCCGTCTCCGCCGACGCCGTCGTCGACGTCTCCGCGGTGGTGGAGGTGGCGGTCTCGGTGGTCTCGGTGACCTCGACGTCGTCCGAGTCCACCGTTGCACCGCCGCAGGCGGTCAGGGCGGTGCAGGTGATCGTCGTCAAGCAAAGTGCGAGTTTGCGCATTACTTCTTCCTTACGTCCACCACGCCGTTGACCTGCTTGACCGTGCCGCGCTGGAACTCAATGGTCAGGCCGCCGGCCGGGATCTTCTCCATGTCCTTGACCGGCCAGCCGAGCTCGCCCTGCTCGTAGCCGCGCTTGCCCCACTCGTTGAAGATGTCGCCCTTGAGAATGGTGTGCGCGCCCGTGGCAGCGGACCAGTAGATGTTGCCGTGCTCGAACTCCTGGAAGAAGCCGCCCTTGATCTTGATCTCGTTGCCCACCGGGAAGCCGAGCGCGGAGGTCGCGGTGCCGATCTTTCCGTACTTCTCGCCGATCGCACCGTGGACGATGAAGTGCTTACCGTCCGGGTTGCGGGTGAGGTAGCCGCCCTGGAACTTCTGCACGTAGCCGTTGCCCACCTTGTTGGCCTCGGAGATCGGGTACTTCAGGTCGCCAGTCTCGTAGCCGTTGTTGCCCCAGGCCTTGAACATGTCGCCCGGGATGGCGTACGCGCCGGTGGTCGGGGTCCAGTAGATGGAGCCGTGCTCGAAGTGGACGAAGCGGCCGATGCCGTCCGGGGTGCGGGTCTCGCCGGTGGTCGGGAAGCCGAGCCAGCCGGCCGCGCCACCAAGCCCGTTGTACTTGGCCAGGATCGCGCCGTACAGGGCGTGCGCGCCGGTGGTCGGCGACCAGAAGGCGGTGCCGCCGCGGAAGTCCTGCGCCTTGCCGCGGGCGTCCTTGCCAGCGTTGTACTCGTCGTTGACACAGGTACCGATGACGCCGGACTTGGTCTCTTCCCCGATCGCGCCGATCGGGGTGCACTTCGAGCCGCGGTCGGCCTCCGGCACGTCGAGCGCGTTGGCGATGTACGGCCAGGCCTGCGCCATCTCGAACTGCCAGTACTCCCACGAGTGCACACCCGACGGGCGGAAGCGCACGATCGGCTTGACGGACGTGCGCGACGCGTAGTCCACGAACGTCTGGGTGGACAGGCGCGAGATGACCTCCAAGCCCATGCCGGCGGCGTTCGCGCGGCCCTTAGCCACGGACTCGGCGTTGCCGAAGTCGTCGCGGCCCGAGCCGGACGAGACGTAGACGGTCATGTCCTTCAGGTTCTCGATGCCCAGCTTCGGGTCGTGGTCGATCCAGTCCTGCGAGCCCAGCGGACCCCACATGGCCTCGGCGTTGTAGCCGCCGGCGTCGAGCTGCGCGGCCTTGATCGCAGTCGGCATGCCGGTGGTCGTGGTGTCCAGGTAGCCGGAGAACGAGCCGACGAAGTCGAACAGGTGCGGGTTGCGCTCCGCGAGGTTGACCGCAGCGGTGCCTCCCATGGACAGGCCGACGACGGCGCGGCGGGAGTTGGAGCGGAACTCGTTGTTCAGCACCGGGATGAGCTCCTTGGTCAGGAACGTCTCCCACTTGTAGTGCTTGCCGTTGTTCTCGCGCTGCCAGTCGGAGTAGAAGGAGGACTCGCCGCCGACCGGGAGGATCACGTTGACGTTCTTGTCGGCGTAGAACTGCTCGATGTTGGTTTCGATGGTCCAGCCGTTTTCGTCGTCACGCGCGCGCAGCCCGTCGAGCGCCCACACCTCGGGGAACTTCGCGGTCGGGTTGGAGTGCCAGTCGCGCGCCAGCAGGATCTGCACCTGGATCGGGTGCTCCGGCATGGACGGGGAGTTGATGAACACGGCGACGCGGCGGCTGGTCAGCCACTCGATGCGGTCGACCTTCACGCCCGCGGGCAGGCCCGGCACCTCGGGGTTCTTCTCCACCTCGATCGGCGTGCGCTTCGGCGGGTCGGACGGGCGCAGGCCGTCGGACAGTCCGCGGTTGGACGACAGCGACGACAGATCGGAGGACTGTGCGCCGGCGTTGGGCGCAACCGCGGTCGCCAGCGGCACGGCCAGCGCGGCGGGCAGCAGGGCGGCCATGAGCCTGGTGGTGGTGTTCCGGTTGTCTCGCATGAGTCTCCTACCTCGTCGGGCTACTAGTGTCACAAGAGTTTCACCCTGGATCTTAAGTTTCACTTGAGGGTTTAATCGGTCGCGACACGCGGCGCGTTACCGACGCAGACAAACGGGCACGAAAAAACGCGCCCGGGAGATACTCCCGAGCGCGTCTATATAGCCGGTGTTACCAGGCGTTCATCACATTCAGGATGCGCGGCTTGGTGGCCTCGAGCTGGCTGCCGAACTGGTCCCAGTTGTGCAGGCCGGTCGGGGTGAACACGGCGGTGTGCTTCACGCCGGTCAGGTTCGCCTTGGCGGACCAAGCGCGCGTGGTGGCGTTAGCCACGCCTTCAAGTGCAATGCCGGCGGCTTGGTGCTGCGGCAGGTACTTCTGGTCGGCCGGACCCGGCACGGCGGAGCCGGCGGAGACGTAGACGTCCTTGCCGCGCAGGTTGCCCATGTTCAAAAACGGGTCGTTCTCGTAGCGACGCGGATTGAGCGAGGAGCCCCACATGGCGTTGACGTTGTACATGCCGCCGTCGAGAAGCGCGGCGCGCAGCGCGGTCTGGCCGCCCGGAATCGTCGTGGCGAGGTAGCCCGAGTAGGACAGCACCTGGCGGAACTGCTTCGGGTGCAGCGCAGCGAGGTTAACTGCGGCGGTGCCGCCCATCGACAGGCCGAGAATCGAGTTGTTCGTCGGCGAGACACCGAAGTGGCGCTGCAGATACGGCGGGAGCTCCTTAGTCAAGAACGTGTCCCACTTGTAGGTCACCGGGTGGTTGAAGTCGTACGTCGCCGGAGCGTTCCAGTCGGTATAGAAGGAGGACTCGCCGCCGACCGGCATCACCAGGGTGATGTTGTGGCGTGCGAAGGTACGCGCCGCGTTGACGTCGTTGACCCACGCGTTGGTGCGCTCCGTGGCGCGCAGACCGTCAAGCATGTACAGGCCCGCGTTACCGCCGCGCTGCGCCGGCTGGATCTGCACCGGGATGTGACGCTTCATCGCGGGTGACCACACATTGCAGCGCTGAACCCAGTACTTCACCGGATCCCAGGTGCAGCCGGGGCGCAGCCAGTCACGGTTCGCGGCGCTAGCCTGCGGCGCGCTCACGATGGAGATCGCGCTCAGAATCGCGACCAGCACCGCGGTGAGCTTGCGGCGCACAGAGTTTCGGGTGTTCATACATTCCCCTCAAAACGTGTTTTTCAGGCAAAAGACACGATTACGTTACCAATCCGAAACCTCGACCGCTATTTTTCGCGCTCCCAGGCGATCTGCCTACCGGTCAGCCCGGGGTCCTCCCCAGCGCTGATCTCGCGCAGGGTGGCGTCGTCGAGGTAGGTGGAGGGGTCGTCGTCAAGCATGAGCGTGCGGCCGGGGCCCAGCGAGTAGCGCACGTTGGCCCAGAAGCGGCCCCAACTCATCGGCTCGCGCGAGGTGGCCAGCAGCTCCGCGATCTCCTCCGTACGCAGCGCCGCGCGTGCCTGACGCGCCTGTTGCTTATCGACGAACTCCGGCAACTTGTCCAAATCCGTATCCGCATCCGCGGCCTGCCAGATCTGGTCGAGCGCCTTGTCGTGGCCGACGCGGCCGTCGGGGTCGCGCGGCATGCGCGCCGCGATCGGGGTGGCCAGCCCCACGGTGTCCAGCACGCGCACGTTCAGCGGCGCGTTCATGCTGGTCATGCCAAGGTTGACCATGTAGATCGTCAGCGGCTGGTTGCGCAGGTCGGAGTCGATAGCCTCGCGGTCGCGGATGAACCACTCGTAGAGTTCCGGATCTTCGCTCACGTACGCGAGGCTCATCTGGGCGGAATCCTCATCCATGCCGCGCTCGAGAGCGTCTTCCCAGTTGCGCATGAGCTTTGAGGTGGTGAAGTCCTCGGCGAACATCGGCGGGTCGCCGGCGGGGCGTTTGACGGCCATGGTCCAGAAGTCGCGCTCGTCGACAATGCCGAGTTCTTTTTCGCCGGTGTTGTACGGCTCCCAGTCCACGGGGTGCGCGCGCAGCACGATCACGGTGGCCCACACGACGATCGCCATGCCCACCGCCGCGACGATCCGGTTGTACGGCGCGGCCATCACCGGCAGCAGCAGCGCGAACAGCGGCAGCAGCCACATGCGCCCGTGCATGAAGTCGCCGCCAACGCGCAGCACGTACAGGATGTGGGTAAGCGCTACGCCGGTGGTGAGCAGGACAATCGCTAATCGACGACCCCTCGCACCCCACAGCTGCCACACCGCCACCGTGGCCGCGCCGATGATCGGCAGCGCCAGCCAGTAGTAGCCGAAGAAGTCCGCGAAGTACTCGAAGCCGCTGCGCCACTCGGAGCCGGAGGCCGACTTCGCCACCGCGGTGTGCGGGGTGAGCAGCCCGTAGTAGCCCATGCGGAAGATTTGATACGCGGCCGGCACCGGTAGCGCGGCGGCGAGGATCCCTGGGGTTTTGCGCGGGGTGAACGCGATGAGCAGGATGCCGGTCACGCCGCCGTAGAGCGCCAGTTCCGGGCGCACGAGCCACGACATGCCGCACCAAAACGCGAGAAGGTAGCCGGCCAGGGGCGCGCGTCGTCGCAAAGGTTCTTCCGCCCAGGCGACGAGCAGCGCCCACCAGATCGCGATCCACAGAAGCGACAGCCCCCACTCCAGGCCGGAGGTGGCGAAGTCGCGCGCCGGCGGCAGTGCGATGTAGATGATGATGCCCAGCGGGATGACCGGGCCAACGCGGCCCCAGAACCTGCCCGAGGCGTAGGTGGCGGTGGCGGCCGCCGCGACGGTGCACAGCAGTGCCAGCCACATGGCGATCGACTCGAGGCGGGCGTCGGTAATCCATGCGAACGCGGTGATGAGGTACTGCCACAGCGTGGACGTGTTCGCCTCGACGCGCTCGCCGGCGTTGAACACTGGGCCGTTGCCGGCCAGCAGGTTGCGCACGGTGCGCAGCACGATCAGACCGTCGTCGGACATCCAGCGGCGCAGCCAGCCGCCCCAGAAAGCTGCGACGCCCGCAACCACTGCTGCGGCGAGCGCGGAGATGCGGGCGTTTTTTGTCATTGCGACGATGTTAGTGGCTTTTGGCCTACCAACCTAAGTTCGGCACGACGTAGACCGCCATGACGATGCAGAAGATCCAGGCCGCGGCAAGCAGCTGCAGCACGCGGTCCTCCAGCGCGATCTCGTCCGGCGCGCCGCCCTGGCCGCCGTCGACCACGGAGGCGTAGCGCAAAATCGCGATGACGAACGGCACCATGGACACCTGGTACCAGATCGCCGTGGTGCCTTCGACCGCGTTGGAGAGCTGGAAGCCCCACAGCGCGTACGACATGACCACGGCGGTAGCGGACAGCGTCCACACGAACCGCAGGTACGTCTCGGTGTAGCCCTGCAGCGAGCGGCGGATCTCCGCGCCGGTTTCTTTGACCAGCAGCAGTTCCGCGTACCGCTTGCCGGAGGCCATGAACAGCGAGCCGAACGCGGCGACGAGCAGGAACCACTGCGACAGGTCGATGCCCGCGGCCACGCCACCAGCCATGGTGCGCAGCATGAACCCGGAGGACACCAGCGCAATGTCGATCACCGGGATGTGCTTCCAGCCGAAGCAGTAGCCCAGCTGCAGCGCGATGTAGATGCCGATCACCCAGGCCAGGGCGCCACCGTCGGTAGCCAAAAGCGACAGACCAAGCGCCAACGCGATGAGGATCGCCGCCATGGCGTACGCCAGGCCCACCGGCAGCATGCCGGAAGCGATCGGGCGGAACCGCTTCGTCGGGTGGCGGCGGTCGGACTCGATGTCGCGGGCGTCGTTGATCAAGTAGATCGAGGACGCGCCGAAGCAGAACACGAGGAACGCGAGCAGGATGTCCACCGCGGTCTGCGAGTTAAACGAGTCCGCGCCAGCAGCCAAGGGCGCGGCGAGCACGAGGACGTTTTTCACCCACTGCTTCGGGCGCAGCCCCTTAATCATCGCGTCCGGAAGGTTCTTCGGCGGCGACTTCTTCATCACCTGGTCCACACCCGAGGTGTGGGGCTCAGACTTCAGCAGCGGCTCGTCGACAGGGTTGTGCGTGTGTGCCACTTAAATCCTCTTCTCCGCTTCCATCACGGCCTTCGCACACCCCGCGCCGAGTAGCGCGCCGGCGAGGGTGTCGGTCGGGTAATGCACGCCGAGCACGTTACGCGACAGCATCATCACCGGCACGAGCAACCACGGCGCCTTCGACCCGGTGATGTTCGCCAGGTGCGCGGCCGCGGCCCCCGTGTTCGCGGCGTGCGAGGACGGGAACGACAGTTGCGACGGTGTCTTCACCCCGATCTTCACGCGCGGGTCGTTCGGACGCGGGCGCCGAACGATGCGCTTGAGCACCACCGTCGCGGCGTGCGCAGCAAATGTGCCCACGCCGAGCGCGACCCACTTGGAGCGCCGCTGCTTATCGACGACCGCGCCAGCCGCCGCAACCCCAAGCCAGCCCAAGTCGTGCTCGCCGAAGTGGCTCAAGCCCCGGGCGATCTTCGCCGTGGTCGGGGTGTAGAGCGCATCCTGGATGGCAACGAGCAGGTCCGTTTCCTTACTGGGCATCGAACACCTTCCCCCAGTTGTCGTGGCTGGTCAGTTCCCCGCGCGCGTCGCGGTAGGTGCGCTTGAGTTCCGGCCAGCGCTGCTTGATTTCCTCGCGTAACTGCTTCTGCTCGCGCATGAGGTCGTCGGCAAGCGCCTTGTCCCGCTTGCGGAAGGCCACGCCTGTGCCGCCGGCGGTGGACACTGTGGCGGAATCGACGCGGGCCAGCGTGTACCAGCGGGCTTCGTCGGCGGTGAGGTTGAGCTGCGGTGCGTCCCAGTGGGCGCGGTCCTCGTCCTTGCGCAGGTGCAGCAGCGCCTTGACCGCCCACGGGATCTTCTTGATCTTGGCCAGGCGGCCGCCCATCTTGTTCGTGGGCACGCCCGGCGCGCCGGTGGGCGCGGGCAGGTCGGTCGCGGACGGCAGCACCTGCGCGTCCGAGTACTCCTTGCGGATGCCCTGGATGCGCGGCAGCGAGGATTCGAGGATGTCGAAGAGCTGCTCCGGGCCGGCGAGGAAGTCGCGCATCGCCTCGTTTTGGATCGCGATGGTGGAGTACTCCATGCAGAAGTAGTGCTTCGCGGTGGACTTCTGCATGTTCTTCAGCATCGCCTCCGGGTTGTCGGGCCCGTAGATGGAGGCCACGATGAGGCGATTGCGCATGTGGAAGTAGGCCTGCCAGTCGATCGCGTCGTCCTTGTCCGCCCAGGCCATGTGCCAGATTGCGACACCCGGCCAGGTGACCGTCGGAAAGCCCGCCTCCTTGGCGCGCAGGGCGTACTCGTTGTCGTCCCACTTGATAAACAGCGGCAGCGGCAGGCCCATCTTCTCCGCGACGACGCGCGGGAACAGGTTCATCCACCAGCCGTTGTAGTCCACGTCGATGCGGCGGTGCAGCGGGCGCGAGGTGGTCTTCTTCGGATCCAGGTCCTCTTCCTCGGTGCCCACGTAGCCGAGCGGGTACTTGGCAAAGTCGTGGTCGTACACCGCGTGCTTGGCGGCGGAGAACATGAAGATGTTCGGATCCACGGTCTCACCGGTGGTGCGCAGCTGCGAGCGGTCCTGCAGGTTGAGCATCTGCCCGCCGACCAGGATCGGCTGCTTGGCGTAGCGCGCGGCCTGCACAGAGCGCGCGATGGAGTCCGGCTCGATGGCGATGTCGTCGTCCATGTACAGGATGAACGGCGCGTCCGTGCCGTTGAGCGCCTCGTACATGATGCGTGAATACCCGCCGGAGCCGCCCAGGTTGCCCTGCTGGAAGATGCGCAGCTTGCCGTTGAGGTTCTTTTCGGCCTCGTTGAAGTCCGGCTCGTCCGCCGGGTGCTGGTCACCCTGGTCCGGCATGAGTACATGGCTTATCGACGACTCCACGTACGGGTCCTCCGCCAACGCATGCAACGCGTTGACGGCGTCGCGGGGGCGGTTGAACGTCGGGATGCCCACGGCGACCTGTTTGGGCTGGGGTGGGACCACGGTGCCGTCGTCAAGCACTTGCTCCTTGGGCTCCTGCGGGGCGCACCACGCCGCATCGCTGATGCGCGAATCGTCCTCCGCGGTGACGTCGAACCACAGCCAGCCGCCGTCCTCGAAGTTGTTGAGCTTCAGCGGGATTTCGACGTCGCCGGTGGCCTCGACGTTGGTCACGGCGACGCGGGTGCCGTCGTGTTTCGAGCGGTAGACCGAGATGGTCGCGCGGCCCTCGACACGCATCGCGAGGACCACGCTGTCCAGTTGCGACCAGCGGCGCCAGTAACTCGCCGGGAAGGCGTTGAAGTAGGTCTCGAAGGACACTTCGTTGCCCGCTGGGATGTCGAAACTGGTGCGTTCCGACCAGCGCAGCCGCTGCTTATTCTGCTCCTGCTCGATGAGGTAGAGCATGCGCACATCGTGCGGCTCGCCCTTCTTCGGCATGAGCACGCGCGCGAGGGTGTCCACCGCGAGGTTCTTCGTTGTCTCCACAGCTCTCACTTTCTGTTGTGGGCAGTCGGAGTCAAGCGTAATCGCTGGGTAGTAAATCCCCCGGTGTGGCTCGCGGGGTGTCGGCGTTTCGGAGTCCGCTACTGTCTTCGGCGTGTCTGAAGCAGTTACTCCCGCGCCCACAGGACTCGCCGAGTCGTTCCGTTACGCGTTCAGTTCCGCCGCGCGGCTTCGTCGTGAAGTACTCGCCGGGCTCACCGTCGCCTTAGCGCTCATCCCTGAGGCGATCGCGTTTTCTATCCTCGCTGGTGTGGACCCCGCGCTCGGGTTGTTCGCCTCGGTGATCATGGCGATCACCATCGCGTTCACGGGCGGCCGCCCCGCGATGATCACCGCCGCCACCGGAGCTGTCGCGCTGGTCATCGCCCCGGTCGCCCGGGAGTACGGTCTGGATTATTTCGTCGCCACGGTCGTCCTCGCCGGCGTGCTCCAGATCGTGCTCGCGGCGCTTGGCGTGGCCAAACTGCAGCGCTTCATCCCACGCTCGGTGATGGTCGGCTTTGTCAATGCGCTGGGCATTTTGATTTTCTCCGCGCAGCTCGAGCACCTTATCGACGTCCCTTGGCCCGTCTACCCGCTCGTCGCCGCCGGCATCGCCATCATGCTCGCCTGGCCCAAGGTCACCTCCGCGGTCCCCGCGCCGCTGATCACGATCATCTTGCTTACCGGAGTCGTCGTCGCTGCGGGCATCCGCGTGCCGACGGTTTCCGACATGGGCGAGCTGCCCCACTCCCTGCCCAGCCTGTTCATCCCCGACGTGCCACTGACGCTGGAAACCCTGCGCATCATCGGCCCCTACGCGCTCGGTATGGCGGTCGTCGGCCTGATGGAATCACTCATGACCGCAAAACTTGTCGACGACATCACCGACACCCACTCCAACAAAACCCGCGAATCCTGGGGCCAGGGCGTGGCCAACATCGCCACCGGCCTGTTCGGCGGCATGGGCGGGTGCGCGATGATCGGCCAGACGATGATCAACGTCAAAGAGTCCGGGGCCCGCACCCGCCTGTCCACCCTGCTTGCCGGCGTGTTTCTGCTGGCCCTGATCCTGGTGCTCGGCGACGTCGTCGGCATGATCCCGATGGCCGCCCTCGTGGCAATCATGATCATGGTCTCCGTCGGCACCATCGACTGGCACTCCATCCGCCCCCGCACCCTGAAACTCATGCCGGTGTCCGAAACCGTGGTCATGCTGGTCACGGTCGTCGGCACGCTTGCGACGAGCAACCTCGCCGTCGGGGTCGTGCTCGGCGTCCTCACCGCGATGATCATGTTCGCCCGCCGCGTCGCCCACCTCGCGAGCGTCGAGCGTATCGACGACGCCAGCACCACCACCAGCACCTACCGCATCCACGGCCAACTGTTCTGGGCATCCAGCAACGACCTGGTCTACGCCTTCGACTACGCCGATAGCGCCGAACACATCGTCATCGACCTTTCTACCGCCGAGGTGTGGGACGCCTCCACCGTGGCCACGTTGGACTCCATCACCAGGAAATTCGAGAGCAAGGGCAAATCCGTCAACATCGTCGGCCTCGACGGACCAAGCAAGGACCGCCTGGACCGCCTGTCCGGAAAACTCAACAGCCAATAACGGCGCGTCTCCCGTAGGCTGCGAATCATGCAGTTCAAGGGATACAACGACGACGGTCTCCCGCACGACCCCGCAGGTGGACAACGCAACGGCTCCGGATCGCCGGCGCGCAACTACGCCATCGGCGCAGCCTGCATCGTGGTGGCCGTGCTCTCGTTCGCCTTCCTCACCGGCTCCACCGCCGTGTTCATCGGCATCGCGGGCGCGGTTACCGGCGCGGTGTTTCTGATCATGGGGATCCAGGGCAGCGGCGACCAGCAGCCGGACGCCCTCGAGCCGGGAAACTTCGGCACCCAGGACCCGGGTGCGGACTACGACTGGGATGGCAACTTCCGCCGCGAGTTCGGCGACGGTCAGCACCGCTAAAGCCCGGGCCGCCTAGGTGTTGCCCGGTGGCGGCGGCGTACTCTAAGCTAATCACGTTAGCTTAGGCACACCTAACCCAGGGTGCTTTCGTTCCCGACCGAAAGGGCGAACCTTGAAACGCACTTCCCCGCTGTCGATTCAGCGGCTGACCGCTACCTTCGCTGCGGCTGCGCTGCTGCTTACCGGCTGTTCCAGCGAGTCCGCAGACTCCGGCCAGCGCACCGACGCGGCGGGGTCGAACGACCGCATTGTCACGCTGGGGCTTGGCGACGTGGACACCGTCCTCGCGCTGGGGGAGCAACCGGTCGGCTACGCCACCTGGGAGGCAGAGGGCTCGGGCGATCCGTCCGGCCTCGGACCGTGGGCGAAAGACAAGCTCACCGTCGAGCCGAACCCGATCCGCAACACCACCACCGAGTTCAGCACCGACACCGCTGAGCAGGTCGCAGCGCTCGATCCGACCAAGATCATCGCAGTCAACAGCGGTTTCGACAGCGACACGCAGGCCCTGTTGCAGCAGATTGCGCCGGCGACCTTCCATTCCGACCAACACGAAGACTGGCAGGTGCCGTGGGACGAGCAGATCAAGGAGATCGCGGCGGCTTTGGGCCAGGAAACGGAGGGCGACAAGCTCATCGCAGAATCCGAGCAGGCTTTCGCGGACTTCCGGCAGGCGCATCCGGAGCTGCAGGGCAAGACCGCGGTCATCGGGATGCCCTACGACGGCAAGCTCGGCGTGTACACGGCAGGGGACGGCCGCGGCTCCTTCATTGAAAAGCTTGGGTTTACCATCCCGGACAAGTTCAACGGTGACGGATCTAGCTTCTTCATCGATTGGTCCCCAGAGAACTACTCTGACCTCAACGAGGTGGACTACGTGTTCATCCTGGACTACTACGGCGCGATCGACGCGCTGAAAAACGATGCCTCGTTTGCGAACCTCGACGTCAACACGCGCGGCGGCGTGCACTGGCTCGACACCGACACCGCCAACGCGATGAGCATGCCCAACCCGTTGACCATCCCGTACGCGATCACACAGATTGACCAGGAGCTCTAGAGCGCGCTAGCGGGGCACGATCAGCGGCCCTCCTGCCACCGGGTCCTCGGTGACCACGGCGGGCAGAGAGAATACGTCGGCAAGCAACTGCTCCGACACAACCTCGGCGGGCGTGCCCGCCGCTTGCACCTCGCCGCCTTTCATCACGACCAACTGGTCGGAAAAACGCGCCGCGAGGTTCAAATCGTGCAGCACCATGACCACGGTGCGCGCCATGTCATCGGCGAGACGGCGAATAAGTGCAAGTAACTCGACGGAGTGGGAAAGGTCCAGATACGTGGTCGGCTCGTCCAAAAGCACGAGCGGGGTGTCTTGGGCGAGCACCATCGCGATCCACGCGCGCTGCCGCTGCCCGCCGGAGAGCCTCTCGAGCGGGCGCTCCGCAAACTCGGCCACCTGAGTCAGCTCCATCACCTCGTCCACCGTCGCGCGGTCTTTCTCCGATGTCTGGCGCAGCCACGTCTGATGCGGGTGGCGCCCGCGCTCGACCAGGTCCCGCACCGTCAGCCCATCCGGCGCTACGGGGGTTTGCGGCAGCACCGCGAGCGTGCGAGCGATCTCGCGGCGTTTCATCTCCGCGGTGTTTCGGCCGTCCAGGACCACCTCGCCGCGCTCGCGCGGGATCAGGCCAGCGACCGCACGCAACAACGTCGATTTACCGCAGCCGTTCGGTCCAACAATGGTGGTGACGCCGCCGCGCGGGACGTCGAGGACGAGCCCGTCGATGATCGTTGCCGCACCGTAGCTGACGGTGAGATCACGCACGTGAAGCATTACAAGGTCACCTTTCTGGTCGCGCGCATCAGCGCATAGAGCAAAGCCGCCCCGCCGAACGCCGACGTGGCCACGCCTACCGGCAAGTCTCCCGGCACAACGGTGCGCACTGCGAGGTCAGCACCGGCGACGATCAGCGCGCCGGCAATCATCGCGGTGCCAAGTGGGGGCGTGGGGGCATGCGCTAATCGACGGCCCACGTGCGGCGCCACAAACGCCACAAAAGCAATCGGACCTGAAGCCGCCACCGCCGTCGATGTCAACGCCACGGCAAGCACCATGAGCACAAGCTGGGTGCGCCGCGGATCGACGCCCAGTCCCGCAGCCATGTCGTCGCCGAGAGAGAGGGCTTCGAGCTGGAATGACGCCCAGCGCAGCAGCGGCACAACCAGCACAAGCGCCACCAACACAGCGGCGGCGTCACCCCAACCCGAGGATCCGACCGAGCCGGTCAACCACGCCTGGGCTTTGCCCACATCGCGGTAGTCGGCGCGGACGAGGAGGAACGAGTTGTACGCCACCGCCAAGGCGTTGAGGATGATGCCGGCGAAGATGAGCTGAAACGAACCCAGACCGCCCCCGCGGCTGAGCCACCACATCGCCAAGGAGACCGCTATCCCGCCGACAAACGCGCTCAGTGGCACCCCGAGCGCGCTGAGCAGCGCCCCGGTGCCGCCACCCGCGAGCAGCGCTGTAAGTGCGAACGACGACGCACCTGAAACAACGCCCAGGATGTCGGGGCTGGCCAGCGGGTTACGAGTGATCGTCTGAAAGATCGCGCCCGCGAATCCGAGCGCGGCCCCCACCGCCAGCGCCGTGGCAACACGCGGCAGGCGCCACTCGACGACCACGGTGCGGGCCATGCCGGTGGACTGTCCGGTAAGGGCGGCGAGGACGTCGTGAAGCCCAAGCCCGAATTCACCCACCATGATGCCTCCGAGCGCGACGGCGAGCCCACAGGCAGCGAGCACGACATTGACTGCAAACGTGCGGGTCACAGCTTCGCCCCCTTCCGCAGCAGATACAGGGCGAACGGGGCGCCGACGAAAGCAAGGGTGATGCCAACTTGCAGCTCACCGGGGCGGGCGATGACTCGGCCGGCGACATCCGCGAGGAGCAGCAGCGTCGCACCGGCGAGCGCGGAGCACGGCAGCACCAGCCGGTAATCCGGCCCGGTCAGGGAGCGGACGATATGCGGCACGACCAAGCCGACAAACCCGATCGGGCCCGCCCCCGCCACAGCTGCACCGGCAAGCAGGGCGACCAGCAGGATCCCCACCGCGCGTGCAGCCGCGACGTTGACGCCGAGAGAGTGCGCGACGTCATCGCCCAGGTTCACCATGTTCACCCGGTTCGCCGTGGCGAACGCAGCCACCAGGCCGACCAGTATGACCGGGGCGACGGCGGCGACGATGTGCATGTCCCGGCCCGCGACGGAGCCCGCCGTCCAAAACCGCATATCATTGAGGCTTTGCGTACTGGTGAGCACGATGCCGCTGGTCAGCGCGGAACACACCGCCCCAAGCGCGGACCCGCCGAGTACTACCGTGATCGGGGTGGAACCGCGGCTTCGCGCGCTCAGTGCGAAGACGAGCACTACCGCCATTGTCGCGCCGAGGAAACCGACCCCCACCGCGACCAGCACCGGTAGCGAGCCGAACACCGCAGTTGCCGCAGCCACCGCAAGCGCCGCCCCCGGGGCGATGCCCAGCAGGTTTGTGTCCGCCAGCGGGTTTCGTGTGTGCCCCTGGAGCAGGGCTCCCGCTGTGCCTAGCGCGGAGCCAGCGAGCAGGCCGAGCAGCGTGCGTGGAACCCGCAGTTGGGCAACCACTTGCGCTTCCTCGCTGACCTGCCCAGATTCGGTGTGGAACGCGAGGGCAAGCCCGTCACGCACAGCGCTGACGCTTTCGGCCAAGCTCATCTGCCGCGCGCCGACGGCGAGCGAGAGCAACACCGCGGCGACAGCCGAAATTCCGAGCACAATGGCGAATCCCGCGTGTTTAGTCGCACTCATGGCCTGTCACCGCCAATACCCCATGAACGAGACATGCTCGCGCGGCAACCCCGCCTCCCTAACCAACAGACGGCGCATCGCTTTCACCGAAGTGTTCTTGCCGGCGATCCAGTAGTAGGTGTGTCCGGACGCGCCCGCCCCACCGTTGATGGGTTCCCCGCTTCCCGAATACGTCGGGGTTTCCCAGACATTGTCTCGCTGTACTTCACCGTCATTATCGGGCTCATCGGTGGTGGGAGCTACTGGGCCCCGCAGCGGCTCAATGTCCTGTTTAAGCTGCGCGTAGAGCGTGTCCCCATGCCCGACTTCGGGCTCGGTGCGGAAGTGCCAGCGGACATTAACGTGGGCAGGCGCATCGATTTGAAGGCTGTTGCCCACCGGCACCTCAATGTCAGCGGAACCGGCGAGGTCTTCGGGCCAGTCCTCCAGCACTCGGGAAATCGCCGGAAGAGCAGTTTCATCGCCGTACAGTCGAGCCGCCGCGGCAGCGCCGGGAGCGAATTCGATGCCGACACCGGACGCGTCATGGCGGGTCGGCCCGATGATCCACAGCGCCTGCCCGGGCAGCGCGCTTTCCGCCCACGCGGAGGCCGGCCCAGCGTTGTGGCTGTGCAGCACGAAATCCACATCGAGTTCGTCCGGGTCACCGTCGTTGCGCCGGAGGGCGCGAATGGAGTAGGTGCGGAGATGCCCGCGCGTGTGTTCCGGCATGGCGCGCCAGAGGTCCCACCACCCCTCGGCCGGCAAATCAACAAGCCCTGCCGCCGACGGGATGATGAGCTTGATCCGCAGATCCATGATGGGCACAGCGGGGCCCATTGCGTCGACACCAGTGAACGTCACACGTTGAAAATTCGGCGCGATGCGCTCGCTGCGAACGACTGTTGCGTGGAAGGGCCGGAAACTCACCGAAAGGACTATATAGGATTGCCTAACTTAACAAAAGTGTTGGACTTGCCGATCAGCAAAGGCTCCTACTGCTGCCACACAGATGGGCCACTCCTCCGAAACTAGCATTTAGCTACGGACCCAGAGCCCCAATGGGGATCACCGCGACTCCGTCGTTGCGGCGAAGTGCGGGACCGCCGGAGGTGATCACCACCAATGCCGGGTCGTCCTCTAGCTGGGCTGCGAACCGTTTGAGGGTGTCAGCTGCGTGGTCGATTACCTCGGGGGTGTAGCCCAGTTTCACTTCGACAAGCACGTCCCGGCCGCCGACGTTCGCGATGGCGTCCACCTTGAGCTTAGTGTTCAAACGGGCGTGGTACACCGTTCTGCCCGTGAGCGCGCGTAGTTCGTGCACCACCAGGGATTCGAAAAGTTGGCCAAAGTAGGCGGGATCCCGAAGTAGGTGTTCCGGTCCCCGATCCAATACCGCCATAGCAAAGGACGGGTCAGCGAGATGGCGCTTCGGTGCCTTCCTCAGCATCGCTTTGGAGCGCAGGTGCGTGAACCATGCGGGCTGATCCACAGAGACGAAGATATTCGCAAGAGCATCGAGATAGTCCCGGGTTGTCTCCCGCGAGGTATCTGAATCGGTCGCGATAGTTTGCAGCTCCAGCTCGGTGCCCACACCACGAGCTAACGAACGGATCACCCGCCGTACTCGCTCTGAATCACGATTCACTCCACCAACCGTGTGGATGTCTACGTCCGCAACGGTTTGTACGTAGTCGCGGACGTTTTCCAATGCGTCTTCAAGCGGGAGACCAACGTTATAGGGAAGACCACCCCGACACACGCGTTCCACAAGTCTCGGCAGCGTGAGTGCTGGTGCCGAAAACGGCAACGGGTCGCCTGCAACCGTCGCGGCAAGTGACACCGACCCGTCGGATTCCCCGGTTTCAAAAAGGGTCATCGTCGACATGGTCATTCGCGCAAACCGGCCCGCACCCGAGTGGCTAGTTGCGTCCGCCCCAGGAGCCGTGGATCCGGTGAAAATGAACTGCCCTTTCGCCTGGCGCTCATCAATAGCGTGTCGAGCGAAATCCCACAGTCTCGGCTGCAGCTGCCATTCGTCGATAAGCCGCGGTGTGGTTCCCTCGAGCAGCAGCCGCGGATCAGTTTTCATAGCGAGGGTGACGCCGGGATCTGTCTCCACGTTAAGAAAGCTCGCAGATTGCTGTTTCGCAGTTTCAGTCTTACCGCAGCCTTTCGGCCCCTGAATGAGTACGCCGCCCTGCCTGCGAAGCGCTCGTTCCAATTCTGCGTCTGCCAAGCGCGGAATGTAGCCGTTCACCATACGACCGCATAGTAGCAGCTAAAGGAGTCAGCTTGGCATTTTGAAACGTTCTAACTTGGCGTTTTGAAAGCGGTTCGCTTGGCGTTTTGAAAACGGGTTCCGATCGTCGATTAGCGCTCCGGCTCCCAGATCCTGCTGGGCGCGGCCAACGCGTTGCGCTCGCGGGAGAGAATGAGCCTATCCAGGTCGGCTAACACAGCGTCCACATCCGCGGGGTTGTACTGGCGCTCCCGGCGCGCCTGCTGCAGCTCGCGGCTGGCCGCACGCAGCGCGACGGTCTGCAGTTGGGCGGCACCTGCGCGGGCGCGGTTGAACGCGGCTTTGCGCTCTTCGGAGCCCTCCGGGTCCTGCAGCCGCTGCTCGGCAATCGAGTCGAGGCGTTCCTGGATCATCGCGTAGGCCTCGGGCGCGTACTCCTCGCCGTGCTCACGCACCGCCTTGCGCGCGGCGTCGAAAGCGCGCTGGTTGAGCTCTTCGATGTCCTTGTCGCCGGCGGGTCCGTTCTGCAGGTCAAGCTTATCGACGAGCCACGGCAGCAACAGCCCCGGAATCACCATCGTGCAGGTCAGCACCGTCAGCGCGATGACGGACAGTTCGCGGTGGTAACTGGTTGCCGACGCCGGGATTGCCAGCACGAGTGCCAGCGTCACCAGCCCGCGCATGCCAGCCCATGCCATGAGCAGGACTTCCTGCATCCGCAGCGGCGACACGTTCGCGCGGCCTTTGCGCTGGTTCATCTTGCAGAGCACCCACATCCAGGCGAAACGCACGGCGAACGCGACGAGCGAGAGCACCACTCCAACCTGCACCGCCTGCCAGATGTGTGTTCCGGCGGTGTCCATCGCATCGCGCACGCTCATTCCGATCAGCCCGAAGGCGACACCGGTGAACAGCAGCTCGACGGTCTCCCAAAACGAGTGGCCGGTCAGGCGATCTTCCGCAGTCATGGCGGAGCGTGATGACATCTCCACCGCGGCAATCACGATCGCGATGACGCCCGAGGCTTCGATCGCCTCGCACCCGGCGTAGATCGCGAACGGCAGCACCCAGGTGAACGCGGTGCGGATGACAGAATCCGGCACCGTGTTGGCGAACACCGCGGCTAGCCTGCCGACGACTAACCCCACCAACACAGCCACCACCGCCGCATAGAGGAACTGCAGCGCACCCTTGCCAAAGTCGACCTCGCCATGTGCGACCGCCGCGGCCATGGCGACGTTGAAGGTGACGATGGAGGCGGCGTCGTTAAACAGCCCCTCCGTCTGCAGCGTTCCAGTGATGCGCTTCGGGATGCCGGCCGGGCCCGCCACCGCGTCCACCGCCACCGGGTCCGGCGGGGCGATCGCCGCCGCAAGCACCATCGCGGTGGCCAGGCTCAACCCCGGCAGCATCCACATCGCGGTGGCGGTCAGCGCAGCGATGGTGAGGAACACCAGGATCACCGACATCGTGACCACGACATTGAGCTGCGAGCCGATCTGCCCCCAACTCGTGCGTCTGGCGAGCGACCACAGCAGCGGCGGTAGGAAGATCGGCAGGATGAGGTGCGTCGGGATCGAGACCGTGTCCACCCCAGGGATGAAAATGACCGGCGCCACCACGATGGTCAGCAGTGCCGGCCATGGCAGGCCGGTGCGCTCACCGATGGCGGCGACGAAGACGGTGGCGAGCAGTAGTCCGATGATTGCGATGAATGTTCCCACGACGGGGCATCTTACGACGCTCGAGCAAAGTCGGTAGCTAGATGGGCATAGCTCGATGACGATAGTTGCAGGTCAGACGGTTTTGCTTGCTACGGCGACGCCGCCCGCCGAAACGCTCTGACCAGGGACTATTGACATCGGACTATCGTCATCGACGAAAAGCGGGGCGGCCACGCCCCGACGAAAAGCGGGGCGGCCACGCCGCTAGTGGCCGCGGGGCTGCGACAGGGCGGCGCCGGATTCGAAGAACGGGCGCAGCTGGTTGTCGAACAGGGTCAGGGCCGCGGCGATCGCCATGTGCATGTCCAGGTACTGGTAGGTGCCCAGGCGTCCGCCGAAGAGGACGTTGTGCTGTTCGGATTCTTCCGCCGCGCGTCGTCGATAAGCCTCGAGCTTCGCGCGATCTTCCGGGGTGTTGATTGGGTAGTAGACCTCGTCGTCGCCCTCGGCGAAGCGGGAGTACTCCTTGACAATGACCGTTCGATCAGAGGGGTACGAGGTGCGCTCCGGGTGGAAGTGGCGGAACTCGTGGATGCGGGTGTAGGGGACGTCGGCGTCGTTGTAGTTCATCACAGGGGTGCCCTGGAAGTCGCCGGTGTCCAGCACCTCTTGCTCAAAGTCGAGGGTGCGCCAGCCCAGGCGGCCCTCGGCGTAGTCGAAGTACTGGTCCAGCGGACCGGTGTACACGACGGGGGCGTCCGGGGATTCGGCACGGATAGAGTCCGCGACGGCGAACCAGTCGGTGTCGGTGCGGACGTCGATAAGTTCGTGCGCGGCCATCTTCTCAAGCCAAGCGGCGTAGCCGTCGACGGGCAGGCCCTCGTACTTGTCGTTGAAGTAGCGGTTGTTAAAGGTGTAGCGCACCGGCAGGCGCGAGATGATCTCCGGCGGCAGGTCGGTGGGGTCAGTCTGCCACTGCTTGGCGGTGTAGTGCTTGACAAACGCCTCGTAGAGCGGCTTGCCGATCAGCGCGATGCCGCGCTCCTCCAGGTTGGTCGCCTCGGCCGGGTCCTTGCCTTCGCGCTGCTGCTCGATAAGTTCGCGCGCCTCGTCCGGCGAGTAGTAGCGGCCGAAGAACTGGTTGATCAGGCCGAGCCCCATCGGGAACTGGTAGGCAGTGCCGTCATGCATCGCGAAGACGCGGTGCTGGTAGTCGGTGAAGTCGGTGAAGCGGTTGACGTACTCCCACACCCGATCGTTCGAGGTGTGGAACAGGTGCGCGCCGTATCTGTGCACCTCAATGCCGGTTTCCGGCTCCTGCTCCGAGTACGCGTTGCCGCCGATGTGGCTGCGCTTTTCCACCACGAGCACGCGCTTGCCCAGCTCGCTCGCCGCTTGCTCGGCCACCGTGAGGCCGAAAAATCCAGATCCAACAACAATGAGGTCGTATGCCATGTGGCCCATTTTCGCACAACGCTTGACGACGACCCCGCGCCGCGACACGCCGCGACACGCCACAAAAGCCTCAAGTCTTTCTTGAGACTTCAACTTGCACTACACTGCGTTCCAGTCACATTTGCCACTCTTTTCACAAAAGTTTCAGGAGTTTTACCGTGCAACAGCGCCGTAGTCTTCAAGGCGGTACGGCCCGACCCACCCGGGCCGCGTTCCTGCCTGTTGTCGTGTCCGTCCTGCTCGTGGTGGCCCTCGTCGCTACGCAAGGCTTCAGCGGCAACCGCATCCTCAACGTCCAGTCGCAAGGCGCGGGCGCACCGGACGTCTACACCACCTCCGAGTCCTTCGACTCCGGCGCCAACATCACTGTCGACGACGCCGCCATCCGCACCCAAGGCGGCGAAGAAGGCGAAGTACGCCGCGTGGTCAAGGAATTCACCAACGACCGCACCTTCTCCATCGTCGGCCTGACCTGGACCGGCGAACGCGACGTCGCAGCCTTCGTCCGCTCCCAGAAGGCGGACGGTACCTGGTCCGAGTGGTTCGAAATGGACCCAATCGACCCGCCAAAGGGCAGCGACAAGTTCGGCACCGAGCCGATCTTCGTGGGCAAGACCAAGCGCGTGCAGGTCTCCACCGGCGGCGTCGACCTACTCGACGGTGGCCGCACCGACTCCGGCGCACCGACCACCGCCAAGGACCTCCAGGCCGTCTTCCTCGACGGCGGCGAAGGCCAAACCCAAGGCGGCATCAACCCGGTCGCTGACTCCTACACCTGGGGCATGCCGAAGGTGATCACCCGCGCACAGTGGGGCGCCGGCCGCAGCAGCAGCCCGTACTACGCGGAGCCGACCACCGCGGCGACGGTGCACCACACCGCTGGCTCCAACGACTACTCCGAGGCACAGGCGCCGGGCATCGTGCGCGGCATCTGGAACTACCACGCGCAAACGATGGGCTGGGGCGATATTGGCTACCACGCGCTCGTGGATAAGTACGGCAACATCTACGAAGGCCACGCCGGAGGCATGGACCGCGGCCCGCAAGGCGCGCACGTCGGCTCGTTCAACCAGAACACCTGGGGCGTGTCCATGCTGGGGAACTACCAGGAGGCCCAGCCCACCACCGAGGCACTGCGCGCGATGGGCGAGATCATCGGCTGGAAGGCAGCAGTTGCCGGTTTCGACCCGATGGGCTCGAGCTATCACTACGCCGAAGGCAACTTCCGTGACTCCAAGTACTCCGCGGGCCAAGGCGCGCTATTCAATAACATCAACGCCCACCGCGACTTCCACTACAACACCTGCCCGGGCGACAACCTGTACTCCAAGCTCCCGGCCATCCGCGCCACCGCAGCCGCGAAGTACCGCACCCTGCGCGCCGGCAACCGCACCGGACTTGGCGACAGCGCCGTGACCACCACCGCGCAGTCCCCGGCAGGCAATAACGCGCCGGCTACCCAGGACAACACGCTGTCCGGTTTGAGCTCCGGCGACCCGGTCGCCATCGCCACCGCCGCCGGCTCCATCATCGGTGCCGTCCTGCTGCTACTCGCTGCGCGTGACATGCTGCCGGGCGTGAGCGAGCGCGAAGGCGTGGAGGTCTTCCAGGGCCTCACCCTCGCCCAGGCCGGCGAACTGGCCCGCAAGATCGGTCCCGCCATCGGCCCGGCCCTCGACGCCTTCGGCGCCCACGAGGCCGCCGCCGTATGGACCTCGCTCGAGCCGACGCTGGGCAAACTCGTCGCCGGTGTCGGCGGACCGACCGGACCTGCGATCGCCTTGTACTCCAACGGCGTCGGTGTGCGGGACGACAAGGGCGAGATCTACGCGCTCGTCGGCAAGATTGCCGAGGCCTGGCTGCAGCAAGGTCTCGACGCCGGCCCGCTGGGCATGCCGGTGAGCCGCCAGTACAACCCGAGCGCCGACGTGGTCCGCGTCGACTTCCAAGGCGGCTACATCACCTACAACCCGTCCACCAACGCCGTGGATATCTCGGCCAGCTAGGCCCTCGCAGGCTCAGGCCTAAACAAGATCCAAACTGCGCGACACCGCGTCCTCCCACGCGGTAACCAGCCGGTCCCTTTCGGGGCCGGCCATATCGCTTTTCCAGGTGGTGCAGGTGCCGAGGGACAGGGGTTCGTCGATAAGCGAAATGCCCATACCCGCCGCCGACGCCGCCCCCATCACCGTGGTTTCCGTATTCGCCGGGCGCTCGACGTCGATGCCGAGGATGTCCGCCTGCATCTGCATGAGCAGATCGTTCGTGGTCATGCCCCCGTCGACCTTCAGCGCCGTCGGCTCCCCGCCCATCGCGCACACCACCTCGCGCGCCTGCAGACACGTCGCCTCCAGGGCGGCTCTCGCGATGTGCCGCTTATCGACGAAGCGCGTCAACCCCACAATCACACCCCGCGCATCCGGACGCCACCGCGGCGCGAACAGCCCCGAAAACGCCGGGACGATCACCACTCCCCCGCTGTCGTCGACCTGGGCCGCGAGCGTTTCCGACTCCGCGGCGGTGGTGAGGATCCCCAGCTGGTCGCGCAGCCACTGGATCAGCGAACCACCCACGGCGACCGACCCCTCCTGCGCGTACACCGGCGGCTGCCCCTGCACCTGGTAGGCGACGGTGGTGAGCAGGCCGTTGTCGCTCACCTTCGGCGTCTCACCCGTGTTCAGCAGCATGAACAGGCCGGTGCCGTACGTCATCTTCGCGTCGTTCTCGTGGAGTCCGCCCTGGCCGAACAGCGCCGCCTGCTGGTCGCCAAGCACACCCGTGATCGGTACACCCGCCAACGGGCCGCGGGGCCGGATCTTGCCAAAATTGCCCACCGACGGGCGGATCTCCGGGAGGATTTGGGGCGGGATGCGCAGGTCGTCGCAAAGCTGCTCGTCCCACTGCAGGGTTTCCAAATCCATGAGCAACGTGCGCGACGCGTTGGTCACGTCCGTGAGATGCAGCGCCTTGTCGCGGTCCTTCGCGCCGCCGGTGAGGTTCCAGATAAGCCAGGTGTCCATCGTGCCGCCCAGGAGTTCGCCGTTCTCCGCGCGCTCGCGTGCATTGGGCACGTTATCCAGGATCCACGCCCACTTCGGCGCCGCCGGATACGAGTTGTGGAGAAGGCCGGTTTTGCGCAGGTACTTCGCCGGATCCCCGTCGTGGTTCGTGCGCGTGTCCTGCCACACGATCGCGTTGTAGATCGGCTTGCCCGTCTTCTTATCCCAGATCACGGCGGTCTCGCGCTGGTTGGTCACCCCGAGCGCGTCGATGTCCTGCTCCGAGATGTCCTCGTCGGCCAGCGCCTCGCCGAGCGCCCGGCGCGTGTTGCGCCAAATCTCCATCGGGTCGTGCTCCACCCAGCCCTTTTGCGGCATGTGCTGGGCGTGCTCGTACTGAGCCTGGGCGATCACCTTGCCGTCGGTGCGTGTGATGCACACGCGTGTCGACGTCGTGCCCTGGTCAATCGCCGCAATCAAAGCCATGCGCGCGATTCTACGGGGACGGTGGTGGGGCCACTTTGCTGGCTCGGACTTCGCGCTGCTCTTTCCGGATCTGCTAGTTGCGTTCTCATCGAACTAGCAGATCGGCCTACTATTGCAAATAGTTATCATTACCACCTGCAGAAATGCGATCGGGCTACCTTAATCTGCTAGTTCACCAGACACCGCCACTAGCAGATCCACCGATGCGCAATATATTGCGCAACCGCACTATTTACACAGTGGACGAAGCATGCGATATTGCAGCCATGGGGGATCTACAGAAGAAACGAGCAGCCGAGCTCGAGCTCATCCAAGACGTCGCGTCCAAGTGCAAAACCGCAGTCATCACCGGCCCTGCAGCGGCCCGCTGGCTCGGCCTTTCCACGTACACCTGGGTGACAAAAGTCGATCTGGCTTTACCTGGAAACTCGAGAACCTGGGGAAACAAGGATCCGAAACGGGCATATCACGGTGGCCTTCTTCGCGACGCCGAGCACATCGTCCACAACGGCATCCGCACTGCCACCGGCATCCGGGCGATGTTCGATTCGTTTCGCTACCACGGCCGCATGGAGGCGCTGGTGCAGATCGAGTCCGCGCGCTTCAAGCACAGCCACCTCACCACCGATTACCTGCTGGAGAAGGCAAACACGTTGACGCAGGCGCGGGGCATCAAGGCGTTCCGGGCGCTCATCGAGTACTCCGCGGACACGTCGGCAAGCCCTCTGGAGACGATCGTGCGCGACACGATTCTTCGCGCGATCGCAGACGGGCGGCTCCACGGGGTGCACACGCTCGAGTTCCAGGTCGGCTTCCGCATCCGCGAACGCGACGGCCGGCCCACCGTGGCCTGGGCGGACATTCTGATTAACGGCTTCCTCATCGTGGAGGCCGACGGGGTGGAGAAAACCGGCGGGGTGATGGGCGATGCTGCGAGCATGCTTCGCGACGAGCGCGAGCGCGAAACCAAGCTCCAAAACCAGGGCGCCGTGGTCAGGCGAGTCGGTTGGGGAAACGCGAAGACACCCGAGTTCATCGCGGAGCTGCAGACCGCCATCGACAACAGCCCAGGGGTGAAGGCACTGCCGAACCGGCTCGACATCACTTACCGGGACTGGTTGGCTGAGCTAGAACTTCACGCCGCCTAGTACCAGGTCTCCAGCACCGCCGCGACGCCGAATTCGTCGTTGGTTGCCGTGATGTGGTCGGCGGCGTCGTGAAGCACTGGCTTGGCATTACCCATGGCCACGCCGGTGCCGGCCCAGCGCAGCAGTTCCAAGTCGTTGGGCATGTCGCCGAACGCGATCGCCTCGTTAGCCGACACCCCGTAGCGTTCGGCGAGGTACTGCACGCCGGCGGCCTTGTTCACGCCGGGCCGCGAGAGCTCGATCAAGCCTTCGTCCATGGAGTAGGTGACGTGGGCGACGGTGTCGTCGATACGCGGTGCGATGAGCGCGTACATCTCGGCGGACGTCATTTCGGGGCAGCGGACCAGCAGTTTCGCGGCGGGTTCGCTGATGAGCGTTTGCTTGTCGACGACACCGAACCGGCTATCCCACGCATCCGGGTTGTACTCCGGGGTGATGAGGAAGCATTCGTCCTCCGGGTCGAGGGCGGAGGAGCCGACTCGTTCCACGCCGTAACCGTGAAGCACGCCGGCGAGGGCACGTTCGACTTCGGTGAGCACCTCGGCCATTTCGGCGGGCATGAGTTCGAAGGCGTGCAACACGGTGTCGGTGGCCGGGTCGTAGACCACGGCGCCGTTGGCGCAGACGCACACGGGCGCGAGCGGGAGCTGTTCAAGCACCGGGATGAGCCAGCGGTGGGGCCGGCCGGTGGCCAGACCGAAGTGGGCGCCGGCGGACACGGCGCGTGTGATGGTGTCGCGAAGCCGCGGGGTCACGCGGTTGGCGGAGGTGATGAAGGTGCCGTCGATGTCCGAGATGATGAGGCGGGGCGCATCCTGTGGCAGGGCCATTTACTTCCGCCTCTTCTTCGCGTCGCGGGCGGCGCGCTCCTCGGCGTAGATCTCCTCGGCCTGCTCGATGGTCGGCGCGGTGCCGCCCAGCGACGCGGGCATCCACGGCTCGCCAGTACCGGGGCCGGCGAGGTCGGCGTATTCGGTGCGGGAGTCGTCGAGAAGCACCTGCATCTGGCGTTTGAGTTCGGCGGTGTCCGCTTCCGCGTCGCCGGTGAGGTCGATGGGGGCGCCGTAGCGGACGATCACGGGCACGCGCCAGAAGCGTTTCGGCAGATCTTTCGTCCAGATGCGCTGCGAGCCCCAGATCACGCACGGCACGAGCGGCACCCCGGCCTGCTTAGCGATGCGCGCCGCGCCCGTTTTGAACTCCGCCAACTCGAACGAGCGCGAGATGGTCGCCTCGGGGAAGATGCCGATGAGGTTGCCTTCCTGCAGCATCTCCACGGCGGGCGCGATGGAGGCGCCGCCTTTGGCGCGGTCGACGGGCACGTGCTTCATCTTGCGCAGCAGCCAGCCGAGGCCGCGGACGTCGAAAAGCGAGTCCTTCGCCATGAACCGCACGAGCCGCTCGCCGCGCAGGAACGGGCCGGTGCCCAGCAGGATGAAATCGGCGTAGCCGGTGTGGTTGCCGGCGATAAGCGCGCCGCCTTCCGCGGGGATGTTCTCGGCGCCGACGACAGTCATGTCGATTTTCGCCGCCCGCATCACGCGACGCAGCGTGCCGACGACCCCCTGGTAGAACCGCTCGACCGCCTCGTCACGGTTGACGGGGCTTTCAACGAACAGGCGCGGAACGTTGAACCCGCGGTAGGCGCGCAATTCCATTACGGAGTCAGCACATCCTTACCCACCCACGGGCGCAGCGCCTCCGGCACCCGCACGGAGCCGTCGGCCCGCTGATTGTTCTCCAAGATGGCGACCAGCCAGCGCGTGGTGGCCAGGGTGCCGTTCAAGGTGGCGGCGGTCTGGGTCTTGCCGTCCTTGTCGCGGTAGCGGGTCTGCAGGCGGCGGGCCTGGAACGTGGTGCAGTTCGAGGTGGAGGTCAGTTCGCGGTAGGTGTCCTGCGACGGCACCCACGCCTCGGTGTCGTACTTGCGGGCAGCCGACGAGCCGAGGTCGCCGGCGGCGACGTCGATGATGCGGTAGGGCACCTCGACGGCGGCGAGCATGTCGCGCTCGAGGCCGAGGAGCTTCTGGTGCATCTCTTCGGCGTCTTCCGGCTTGCAGTAGACAAACATCTCCAGCTTGTCGAACTGGTGGACACGCAAAATACCCTTCGTGTCCTTGCCGTAGGAGCCGGCCTCGCGGCGGAAGCAGGAGGACCAGCCGGCGTAGAGCAGCGGGCCGTCGTTCAAGTCGATGATCTCATCGCGGTGGTAGCCAGCGAGCGCCACCTCGGACGTGCCGACGAGGTACATGTCGTCGCGCTCGAGGTAGTAGATCTCCTCGTCGTGGGCGTCGAGGAAGCCGGTGCCCTGCATGATCTCTGGGCGCACCAGCACCGGCGGGATCATGACCTTAAAGCCTGCTTCGCGCGCCTTTTGCGCGGCGAGCATGAGCATGCCCAGCTGCATCCAGGCGCCGTCGCCGACGAGGTAGTAAAAGCGCGCGCCGCCGACCTTGGTGCCGCGCTTCATGTCGATAATGCCCAGGGCCTCGCCCAGATCGAGATGGTCTTTGACCTCGAAGTCGAACTCGGGCACCTCGCCGACGTGCTCGAGGACGACGAAGTCTTCCTCGCCGCCAGCCGGGGCACCTTCGATGATGTTGGCGATGGAGTACTGCAGCTCGTTGACGCGCTCCGCGGCCGCAGCCTCGGCAGCCTCGGCCTCCTTCACGCGCGCCTTCAACTCGTTGGAGCCCTCCAACAGCGCCGGGCGGTCCTCCGGCGCGGCCTGGCCGATCTTTTTGCCGAAGGCTTTCTGCTCGCCGCGCAGCTCGTCGGCCGCCTGGATGGCGGAGCGGCGGGCTTCGTCGGCGGCCAAGAGTTCGTCGACAAGCGCAGGGTCCTCACCGCGAGCTCGCTGGGACTCGCGGACTGCCTCGGGGTTTTCGCGCACACGCTTCAGATCAATCACAATTGCACACCTTACCTTGTCGCCCGACACGGGCATCCCAGGCGGATGTCCGGTCATAACCAGTGCGCTATGGTGGAGCTATGGTGTCCCGGATCCAAGATGGCCCCGTGCCAAAGCACGAGCAGTTGCGGTCGATCCTCGAAGAGCTCATCTCCACCGAGCTCGTCCCAGGCGACCCCCTGCCCGGCGAGCGCGCGCTGGAGGAAAAATACGGGGTCTCGCGCATCACGGTGCGCCGCGCGATCGGGGACCTCGTCGCCGCCGGGCGCCTGCGCAGGGTGCGCGGCAAGGGCACCTTCGTCGCACCCGCCCCGCTGGTCAGCCGCCTGCACCTGGCGAGTTTTTCCGACGAGATGCGCGCCCAACGCGTGAAGGCGGGCTCGCGGATCCTGCTCGCGGAGCGCACCACCCCGCCGGACGAGGTCACCGCGTTTTTCGGTACCCCGCCGACAACCGAGCACATTCGTCTGCGCCGCCTGCGGCTTGGCGACGGCGAACCGTACGCCGTGGACGACGCCTGGTACAACTCCCTGCTCGTGCCGGACCTGCTGGAAAACGACGTCTACCACTCCGTGTACACCCTGCTGGAAAACGAATACGAGCTAGGCATCACCGAGGCGGAGCAGACCGTCACCGCCGTCACCGCAGGCCCAGATAATGCCCCGCTACTCGACGTCACGCCGGACACCGCCCTGCTGCACATCGTGCGCTACGCCCGCAGCGGCGGGAACAACGTGGAGTTTTGCTCCTCCGTCTACCGCACGGACCGCTACCGGCTGACTACACGGGTCGCGCGCGAAGTGGAATAATAGGTCGCCATGGCTTCGAAACAGACCGCGCTGCGCGCCTTCCTCATCGCCACCCTTGCGGGCACGGTGGGCGCGGGCGCCTACGGGCTGACCGCCGACACCGCGAGCGACGACACGCACGCTGAGGGCACATCGACGACGGCCCCGGCCACGATGGAGGCCGCCACCTCGTTCACCACCGCCGACGCCGGATCGTGCTTGACATGGCAGGTTGGCCAGGACGGGTCGATCTCCAATTTCGAGCAGGCCGACTGCGCGGGCGAGCACCGCTTCGAGGTGTCCCTGCGTGAGGACCTGGCCACCTACCCCACCTCCGAGTTCGGCCCGGAGGCGCCGATGCCGAACCAGACGCGCCAGGCGCAGTTGCGCGAGGAGCTCTGTGGGGCGGCCACGTTGCGCTACCTCGACGGCAAGTACGACCCGGCCGGCCGCTATTCCATCGCGCCGATTCTCCCGCCGGCTGACGCGTGGGAAAACGGTGACCGCACGATGCTGTGCGGCCTGCAAGAAACGGACCGCGCCGGCGAGCCGGTGCTCACCTCCGGCAAGGTGGCGGACTCCGATCAGGCGCGCGTGTTCGAGGCCGGCCAGTGCGTGGCCATCGACGCCTCCAACACCCTGACTGCGGTGAAGTGCGCGGACCCGCACCAGTTGGAGATCACCAGCCAGGTCAACCTCGCGGAGCACTTCGCGGACCGTTCGCCGTCCGTGGCTGACCAGGACAAATACCTCCAGGACGTGTGCACGCAGGCCGCGCAGGATTACTTGGGCGGCGAGGAGCAGCTCTACCGCATCGCGCTGCGCCCGTTCTGGACCACGCAGTCCCCGGCGTCGTGGGAGGGCGGCTCCCGCAGCGTGAACTGCGCGTTGATGTTCTCGCGCCCGGAGGGCAATTTCGCCAACCTCACCGGCTCCGCGACCGAAGGTCGGGAGCACTTGCGTATCGACGACGCCCCGCCGCCCGAGCGCCCCGACCGCCGCCCCCTGCGCTCCGAGCAGAAGGCGGGCCAGTCCACAGCCCCGGTCGCCCCGAACCCGGAGGTGGACGACCCGGCCCAGGCCCCGGCAGCCGATCCGGCGGCTGATCCCGCGCTGGCCCCGGCAGATCCGGTGCAGTACTGATGCTGCCGGTCAGCGACGAGGCGTTCGAGGAGATGATCAACGACGCCCTCGACACCATCCCGGACAGTTTCGCCCAGCACATGCACAACATGGTGATCCTGGCGCGCGACTACAACCCTGATAACCCGACGTTGCTCGGCCTGTTCGAGGGCGTGCCGCTACCGGAGCAGCATTCGAACCACACCGGGTTTTTGCCAGACGCGGTATTCATTTACAAAAACGCGCTCGAGGCGATCAGCGTGGACGAGGACCACCTGCGCCACGAGGTGAAAGTCACCGTGCTGCACGAGGTGGGCCACTATTTCGGGCTGGAGGAACACGAGCTCCACGCCCTCGGCTGGGGTTAGGCGCGCGGCCAGGAGCCCAAGATGCGTAGCGACGACACCTTCTCCCCCACCGCACGCACCGCCTCGGCAACGGGCTCGTCGGTAATGTGCCCGACGAGGTCGACGAAGAAGATGTAGGTGTTGGGTTCTTTCTTCGTCGGCCGCGACTCGATGCGCGACATGTCTACGTCGCGCTTCGCGAATTCCTGCAGCACGCCGACCAGCGCACCCGGCTGATTCGGGGTCTGGAACACGAGCGCTGTGCGGTCGTTTCCGGTCGCCGCGGGCGTCTCGCCTTGCTTGCCGACGAGCACGAACCGTGTCCGCGCCGTCTCCGAATCCGCCACCCCGCGGGCGTGCACCTGCAAACCGAACAGGTCGGCAGCGCGCTCGGGTGCGGCGGCCAGGTCGGCGGCACCGTCTGCGACCATCTTCGCCGCAGCCGCGTTCGACGACGCCGGCAGGAACGCCACACCCGGCGCGTTGTCGGCGATCCACTGCTTGACCTGTCGTTCGGCTACTGGGTGGGTGGCGAGGCGGTGGGCGTCGGCAAGCGATTCGCCCGGCCGGGTCATCATCGCGAACGCGATCGCGAGTTCCGTCTCGCCGTAGATCTGCGTGCCCGGCGTGCCCGCGAGCGCGTCGGCTGTCGAGGTCACCGCCCCATCGACGGAGTTTTCGATAGCGCACACCGCCCAATCCGCTTCGCCCTGCGCCACGGCCTCCAGCGCCGCCGCCGGCGAGTCGACGGGCACGTACTCGCCGTCCAGTCGGAAGCGCCGGGCGGCTTCCTCGGTGAAGGTGCCGGCGGGGCCGAGGTACGCAATGCGTGTGCTGTGCATGGCGCTAAAGTTACCGCATGCAACGGCGCCTGAAAATAGAGATCTTGCTGGTCCTCGCCGTCACGTTCGGCACCTCGGGCCTGCGCGCGGCGCTTCGGCTTGTCGATTCCCTCCTCAAAGCCCCACTCAACGAGCAGCACACCACCATCGTCGACACCGCCTCCACCATCCCGTGGCTCGACCTCGCGCTCCAGGCCTGCTCGGCACTGACCTTGTTCGCGTGGGGCGGCCTCGCATGGATGCTTCTCGACGAGCGCTGGCACTGGCCACGCCTCCCCGACCTCGCCCGCGGCGCCGGCTTCGCGGCGCTGATCGGCCTGCCGGGCCTTGCCTTCTACGTCGTCGCGGTGCACCTGGGTCTGTCGAAGGTGGTCGTGCCGACGACTGACGCCGTGCAAATCCCGACCTCCCTGCTGTGGTCGCTGGCCAACGGCTTCGGCGAGGAGGTCGTCGTGGTGATGTACCTGGTCACCCGCCTGCGGCAGCTGGGCTGGCAGCCGTGGCAGTTCATCGTCGCCTCTGCCACGCTGCGCGGGTCGTACCACCTCTACCAGGGCGTATCCGCCGGGTTAGGCAACATGGTGATGGGCGTGATCTTCGCCTGGTATTTCCACAAAACGGGCCGCGTCTGGCCGTTGGTGATCGGCCACTTCCTCATCGACGCCGTCGCGTTTGTCGCCTACCCACTACTCGACCTGTCGTGGCTTGGAATCTAAACACTCGCGTCACACTGGTTACACTGTCCGCATGTCACCCACGCCCCACTCCAACGACCCCCGCGACAACGCGGGTGAGTTCGTCCTGGGCAAAGACGGAAAACCCCTCGTCGACCGCTACGGCCGGCCCATCCGCCGCCGCCCCGCGCAGCGCCCCTCCGAGCGCCCTGCTGAAAGCCCGGCCCCGCGTCGCGTGGAGCCCGGCCACACCGTGTTCGAGCCGCGACCAGCTGAGTACCAGCCCCGGCGCGCCCCGCAACACCCGCCGCGCACCCCGCAACACCCGCGGCAGGCCCAGCCCGCGCGCGAGGAACAGCCGATGCCGGTGCAGGTGTCGAAGAGGCGTGAGAAGCGGCCACGGGCTCGTCGTCAAGCAAAACGCCCCGGCTGCGGAACCATCCTCGCGCTGATCGTGGTGCTCGCGATCGCATCCGTATTCATCACCGACGCGCGTCTGAGCCGCATCAACGCGCTTCCCGACGAACAAATTGCAGGCACCGCCGGCACCAACTGGCTGCTCGTCGGCTCGGACTCGCGCACGGGGCTGAGTGAAAAGGACGTCGAGCGCCTTGGCACCGGCGGCGACATCGGCACCACGCGCACCGACACGATCATGCTGCTGCACCTGCCGCTGCGCGGGAAAGCGACGCTGGTGTCCATCCCGCGCGACTCGTACGTGCCGGTGCCCGGGTACGGCTACGACAAGATCAACGCCGCGTTTGCCATCGGCGGGCCGGAACTTCTCGTGCAGACGGTCGAGCAGAACACCGGGCTGCGCGTCGACCGCTACGCGGAAATCGGCATGGGCGGGCTCGCCGGCGTCGTTGATGCGGCCGGGGGCGTGGAGATCTGCGTCGCCGAGCCTATCGACGACCCCCTGGCCAACATCAACCTCCAGCCCGGCTGCCAGGAGATGGACGGCGCCACCGCGCTGGGATACGTGCGCACCCGCGCCACCGCGCAGGGCGACTTGGACCGCGTAGGCCGGCAGCGCGAGTTCCTCGGCGCGCTGGTCACGCGCGTGTTCTCGCCCGCGGTGCTGTTGAACCCGTTCCGCGTCGGGCGGCTGCTGTGGGTCGCGCCGACTCTGTTGACCGTAGGCTCCGGCGACCACGTGTGGAACCTCGCCCGCATCGCGTTTGCCCTGCGCAGCGGGCTTGAGGCGGAGACAGTGCCGATCAGTGGCTTCGCCGACACGGAGGTGGGCAACGTCGTGCTTTGGGACGACGCCGGCGCCGAGGCGCTGTTCGACTCGCTGCGGTAGGGGCGTTGGGGGCGCTGCGCGCGTCCCCGGCGCGTCCAACGCCTCCCCAACACAGATGTAGAGAATGCGACCCGGAAAAATGCGCGTTTTTGTCCATTTTCCGGGCCACGTTCTCTACATCTAGGAACTTGTCGGCGAGACAGGTTACTTCACCACAGTCGAGCCGGTACCAGCCCCGGTGACCACCTTGCCTTCGACGCCCGGCCACTTGCCGGCGGCGATGAGCTCTTCTTTGCGCTCAACCCAGAAGTCGGCGTTCTTGATCCCGAGTGCTTCCGGGTCGAAGTGCGGGTCGATGCCGGCCTTCTTCTGGCGGCGGTAGTCCCACAGGCACTTCAGCGCGGGGCCTTGCAGGAAGATGATCGCCACGATGTTGAGCCACGCGGTGGCGCCAACACCGATGTCGCCGAGCGCCCAAGCGTTACCCGGCGTCGTCGTCGCGCCGATGAACACGGCGGCGATGATCAGCACTCGCAGGAACCAGATCAGGGCCTTGCGGGCGGTCTCGTTTTTCACCCAGCGGTTGAGGTAGACGAAATTCGTCTCGGCCATGTAGTAGTACGCCAACACGGTGGTGAAGGCGAAGAACATAATGGCCAGGGCGATGAACGACGGGCCGAGACCGGCGGCGAAAGAGTTCAGGCCTTCCTGGACGAATCCGGGTCCGACGGGGACGCCGTCGGGAAGCGAACCGTCGTAGATCACCGCACCGTCTTCCGACTGGCCCTCGAAGACCTTGTACATGTCGGTGGAGATGATGATGAACGCCGTCGCGGAGCAGACGAACAGGGTGTCGATGTACACGGCGAACGCCTGGACGAAGCCCTGCTTCGCCGGGTGGGAAACCTCAGCTGCGGCCGCGGACTGCGGGCCGGTGCCCTGGCCGGCCTCGTTGGAGTAGATGCCGCGCTTAACACCCCACATGATGGCGGCGCCGAGCATGCCGGAGAACGCTGCTTCTTTATCAAAGGCAGTGCGGAAGATGGTGCCGAAGACCTCCGGGATCTGCGAGGCGTTAGCGAACAGCACCACGATCGCGATGATGATGTAGATGCCGGCCATGAACGGCACGACCATGGACGCGAAGTTGGCGATGCGCTTCACGCCGCCAATAATGATGAAGGCGAGCAGCACGGCCATGATGGACGCGGAGATCCACACGTTGATGCCCCAAGCGTTTTCCACCGCGGCGGCGACACCGTTGGACTGGATGCCCGGCAGGAAGTACGAGGTTGCCAGCAGCATGCACACCGCGAAGATGACCGCGTAGACCACCATGAACGGGGCGGCCTTGGTGTGCTTGTAGGTCTTTTCGATGTAGTAGGCGGGCCCGCCGCGGTACTCGCCGGTGTCGCGGTCGGTCTCTTTGTAGATCTGGGCGAGGCAGCACTCGATGAACGAGGTCGCGGAGCCGAGTAACGCCACGAGCCACATCCAGAACACTGCACCCGGGCCACCGAAGGCGATAGCGGTGGCCACGCCGGCGATGTTGCCCACACCGACGCGACCAGCCAGGGAGATCATCAGGGACTGGAACGAGGAGATGCCCTCCTCCGACGACTCACCGGACCGTAACTGCCGGATCATGTCGGGGAAGCATCGGATCTGCAAAAACAATGTGGCCAGAGTGAAGTACGCACCGGCGCCGAGGCACAGGTACACCAGCCAGTTCGACCAAATGAGGCCATTGAGGGTGTCGATGAACCCTTCCATGGCGCCCTCCTTATGTAAGTGTGCTGCGGTTTCCTGTCGATTACCTAACAGGTAATAGAAAACCTAGAGGACGCAGAGGAAGAATTTGCCGAAATGGCAAAAGTATGCTCAATAAAGCCTGTTAAATCGTCACCTGACGGGACTTGATGTTGTCGAGCTGCTTGCGCTCGTCGGCAGTAAGCGCCGCGTCGTTGGCGTACTCGGCGGTGATCTTCTTGTCCAGGTCGGCAAGCGCCGCCTCGTAGGTGTCGGCGGCCACGGCCGGGTCGAGGTCGAACACCGGCACGACCAGGCCGTGGGTGCGGAAGGCGCCGGCGAACTTCGTGCCCTCGCCGAGGTGCAGTTCACCGCGTGCGGCGATGCGTGCCAGCGCGGCAAGCATCTGCGCCTCGTTGTTCTCGGTGCGCACCCAGCGGATGTGCGCCTTGCCGCCGCCCGGGTTCACCCACCAGATTGCGCCCGGCAGGTCGGCGCCGATCTTCTCGGACGGCAGGACGGCGTCGTTGGCCTGGCGCAGCGCCTGCTGGATTTGCGGCGGCACGGTCACACCCTCCGGGAACCACCAGGAAAAGTCCTGGTGGGTGGTGATGTCGGGGGTGAAGGTGTCGTCGATAAGCGAGGTGAGCTCCGGCTGGGATCCGTCGGCGACGGTGGACTGCAACGTCTCGCCCGGCTGCGCAGACAGCACCCAATTGATGGCGTAGGCGAGGTCGCGGCCCGGGTTTTGGGAATGGTTGGTCACCTGCAGTGCGACGAAGCGCTCGCCACCCTGGTCCTCCTCGCGCACCAGCGCGGCACCGGCGCCCGGCAGGACGGTCACGATGTTGACCGGCGTGCCCTTGATATCCACCTGAGTCGTGGCAGACGGGACGAACTCCTGCATCGCGACCAGGTCGGCCTCAGCCGCCAGGCCACCGAACGGGCGGGGGTCCTTCTGGAACTGCTCGCGCTCCTTCGCACGGGCGGCGAGCTTCGCCTCGCGGCGGGACATCCCCTCAGGCAGGTTCTCGCGGTTCTTCTTTTTCTTCGGCTTGCGTTGCACCATGGACGCAATCGTACCGGCGGGGCAGAGTTACTCCCCGAAGACCTGCAGCGCGAGATCCGGCAGGTCGGTCACCATCACGTCCACGCCGTTGTCGGCGCACCAGAGCATCTCGCGCGGGGTGTTCACGGTCCACGTGTAGGTCTTCAACCCGCGGTAGCCCAGCAGCTCCTGGCGCGACTGCAAGTGCGACAGCGCAGGGCCGACACCGTAGGGGCGGGAGAATATCCAGTTTTTCTTGTTCCACCGCCGCTCCCAGAGCCGGAACAGGTAGAACGTCTCCAACTCGGGCGCCATATGGGTGAAATAGCGCACCGCTTTGTGGGAGAAGGAGGCGAGGTGGATGTTCTCGGAGTCGTCGAGACGCGCGTACTTGAGCACCCGCAAGGTCTGCTCGTCGACCTCGGGACCGTGCAGGGTGGGGTGTTTGGTCTCGATGTAGATGTGCTTGTCGGGGTAGTCCTGCATGAGTTCCAGCAGTTCCTCGAGGAGCATGATCTGCTGCGGGTCGTCTTCGGTGCCCGCGTTGAGTTCGCACAGGTCGCAGTAGTCCATCAGGTCCACTTGGCCGACGGATCCGGTGGTGCGCAGCACGTTACCGTCGTGGAAGACCACGACGCGTCCGTCGCGGGTGAGTCGCACGTCGCACTCGATGCCGTGGATGGGAAGATTCAGCGCTTCCTCAAACGCCCGGCGCGTCAGTTCCGGGTAGCGTCCGGAAAATCCGCGGTGGGCGACGATGTTCGGCTGCTTGGTATCCACGCCTTCCCACGCTACTCTCCTTCGCGACACCGCAAATTCTGCGACAATCGCGCATGTGCTTATCGACGACGCCCGCAACGCCATCGCCAAACTCCCCGCCGCCATCCAGCGCGCGGGGCAGCGCTTCTCCATCCGGCGCGACGGCCTTTTGGCGCTGCCGATCGGCGCGGTGCAGGTCTTAGGCGACTTATCACCGGCGATCCGCATGCGGGGCCTGCGCCGCCTGCCGCCGACATTCCGCGCGGGCCTGGTCGGCGCGGAGATGGCGACGTGGGGCGCGATTTCGCCGTCACTGTTGCCGCACAACTGGTGGGCGACAACCGCAAACGTGGCGGTGCTCCAAGGCATCGGCCACGGCGCGGCGACGATGATCTGGCGCGCGCTCGACCCGGTCACGCCCGACTACGGGCCCGGCCCCCTGCCCAAGCCTGCTCGCCTGGCGCTCACCGCCACCACCCTCGGCGTGTTCGCCACCTCGGTGCGGCGCCGCCTGCGCCAGGAGCAGCTGGTGCAAAGCGACGACCCGTGCAGTGTTGCCCCGATGGCCATCGGCGTCACCGTGGGCACGCTCGGCTACGGCGCGGTGTTGCTGATCGGGGAGGCCATCCAGACCTTTATCGACGCGCTGAATGAACTGCTGGGCAAGAAGTTGCCGCCGGTGGCGTCGTGGCCGATCGCGATCGCCGGCGGCGGCGCGGCGCTCGTGCTAGTCGGCGACCGCATGGTCGTGCGCCGTTTCCTCTCCAACGCCAGCCGCCGCGCCCTGGAGTTGGACCGCGAGTTCATGCGCGGCGCGGTGCAGCCGAGCCGCCCGGAGCGCTCCGGTTCGCCGGAGTCCGCAGTGGATTGGGCGACAATGGGCCGCCAGGGCCGCGCGGTGGTCTCCGGCGGGCCGCGCAGGGAGGACATCGAGCGCGTGCTCGGCGGTGAGGCGACCGACCCGATCCGCATCTTCATCGGCCTAGACCACGAACGCGAGAGCGAGCCGGACTTCGAGGAAATGGCGCGCCAAGCCGTCACGGAGATGCACCGCACCGGGGCGTTTGAGCGCGGCCACATCGCGGTGATGTCCGCGGCCGGCACCGGCTGGATCAACGACTTCCACACCTCGGGCTTCGAGTTTGTCACCCGCGGCGACAGCGCGATTGTGGCCATGCAGTACTCCTACCTCCCGTCGGCCTATTCGTACCTTGCGGACCGCAAGTCCCCGGTGCGCTCGTCGCGAGTGCTTATCGAGCACATCCGCCGCGAAATCGACGCCATGGACGACAACGCGCGCCCGAAGCTGTTCATCGGCGGTGAATCGCTCGGCGCCTACGGGGTGTCCGACGCGTTCGAGTCCGTCGAGGACTTCATCGCGTACACCTCCGGCGGAGTGTTCACGGGCACGCCGGGCTTTGCCAGCAACCACAGCGCGCTGACAAAGAACCGGCAGGAGGGCTCCCCGCAGCGCCTTCCGCTTATCGACGACGGCCGCCACGTCCGTTTCACCGCCCACCCCGACCACCTGGAGCACGACTTCAAAGGCGACGCATACGAAAACGCCTGGCAGGAGCCGCGCTACGTGTTCGCCCAGCATGCCTCGGACCCGGTGGTGTGGTGGCAGCCCGCGCTGGCGTGGAAGATCCCGGATTGGTTGAAAGAACCCGGATCGCGTGGCGTGCCCGCTCCGAAGACGCAGCACCTGGACGCGCTGGACACGATGCGCTGGATGCCGCTTGTGACGTTCTGGCAGGTCGCGATCGACCAATTGGCTTCGAAAGATTTCCCGTCGCCGCACGGGCACAACTACCACGAGGAGACGGTCGCCTATTGGAACGGCGTCATCCACGGTGAAACCGGCGACGATGCGTTAACCAAAGAGGAGATCGCCCGCGCCGCCGCCTGGATCCACAACGACGCCACCAAACTGCGCCGGCCCGTCGGAGGCTTCCCCTCCAAGCACGGCTACTAAATGCCGCAGGCCACCCCAGTGGAGTGGTGCGGGCAGTAGCCGTTGGGCACCTTGTGCAGGTACTGCTGGTGCTCGTCCTCGGCGAGGTAGTAGTTGGCGCCGGCGCGCACCTCGGTGGTGATGTCGCCGTAGCCCGCGCTGTTCAGGTCCGCCTCGTACTGGCGGATCCACTCGCGGATCTGCTCGGCTTCTTCCTCGGTGTCGGTGTAGAAGGCGGAGCGGTACTGGGTGCCCACATCGTTGCCCTGGCGGTAGCCCTGCGTCGGGTCGTGCGCCTCGAGTGCGGTTTTCACGATCTGCTTCAAGGAGATCACCGCCGGGTCGTAGACCACCTCAACGAGTTCGACGTGGTTGGTCAGCCCGGAGCAAACCTCGCGGTAGGTCGGGTTCGGGGTGACGCCGCCGCCGTAGCCGACGGACGTGGACTCCACGCCGTCCATCTGCCAGAACATCTTCTCCGCTCCCCAAAAGCAGCCGATCCCGATGAGGATGCGCTTCTGCCCCTCGCGCCACGGCCCCGTGATCGGCGTGTCCAGCACGGCGTGCTGGCGGGGGTTGGCCAGGACGGGTTCGGCGCGGCCGGGCAGGGCCGCGGTGTCGTCGACAAGCTTTGGCTCAGGTGCGAAAAGGAATCCCATGACCCCTTCAACGACTTAGGGCACAACACTGTTCCCAAATTTTCTCTACCATGGGGTGCCGTACACGAACGCAACAGAAAGGACATCATCATGGCTACTTACGAACTGCCTGATCTGCCGTACGCATACGACGCTCTCGAGCCGCACATCTCGGCCGAGATTATGGAGCTGCACCACGACAAGCACCACGCGAACTACGTCAAGGGTGCCAACGCCGCACTCGAGGCGCTTGAGGCGGAGCGCAACGGTGAGGCAAACGCCGATAAGATCCGTGCGCTGACGAAGAACCTCGCGTTCAACCTCGGTGGCCACACCAACCACTCCATCTTCTGGAAGAATATGGCACCGAACGCCGGCGGCAACCCGACCGGCGCGATCGCTGAGGCTATCGACCGCGACTTCGGCTCCTTCGAGGGCTTTAAGAAGCAGTTCTCCGCCGTCGCTAACGGCCTGCAGGGCTCCGGCTGGGCGGTTGCCGGCTACGACCACATCGCCGGTCGCCTGATCATCCAGCAGATGACCGACCAGCAGGGCAACATCTCCGTGGACTTCACCCCGGTGCTCATGCTGGACATGTGGGAGCACGCTTTCTACCTGCAGTACAAGAACGTTAAGGCTGACTACGTCGAGGCGTGGTGGAACGTTGTCAACTGGGACGACGTCAACGAGCGCTACTCCAAGGCAGCTGCTTAACGACGACCGCGTTACCGCCCGCCCTTCCAAACCGGAAGTGGCGGGCGTTTCGTTTTCGTGCCATGGCACGCATGCGCAAAGGCAGCCCCGAATACCGCAGAGCCACATGGGCGATGCTCGCGTTCGGGCTAGCGATCTTCAACACCCTCTACGCCACGCAGGCGCTGCTGCCCACGCTGACGTCCGAACTGGGCGTGAGCCCCTCGACGGCGGCGCTGACCGTCTCGGCGGCCACAGGTGCGCTGGCGCTGTGCGTGGTGCCGGCGTCGATCCTGTCGGAGAAGTTCGGCCGCGGGCACGTCCTGGTCATCTCCGCGCTTGCCGCCACCGGCATCGGGCTGGTGCTGCCGCTGGCCCAGAGTGCCGAGCAGTTAATCGCGCTGCGCGCGCTGCAGGGCGCAATGATCGCCGGCACCCCGGCAGTGGCGATGACGTGGCTATCCGAAGAGCTCGACGAGTACGACCTGCCCGGCGCGATGGGCCTTTACATCGCCGGCAACACCATCGGCGGGTTGACTGGGCGCCTCATCCCCGCGGGCCTGCTGGAGGTGACCACGTGGCGGTGGGCGCTGCTCGGCAGTGGCATCGTCGCGTTCGGCCTCGCCCTGCTGGCCGCATGGTTATTGCCCGAGCAGCGCAACTTCACCCCGAAACTGTCCATCCGACCGCGCAACGAGATCGCCGCGATGGGCCGCCACCTGCATAACCCGCGGCTGCTCGCTCTGTACGCCACCGCGTTTGTGGCCATGGGCGTGTTCGTGTCCATGTACAACTACTTCGGGTTCCGCGCGGTACTCGACTTTGGACTGCCGGCCGCCTTGTCCGGCCTGGTGTACGTGGTGTACCTGTCCGGCACCTGGTCGAGTGCCCGCGCCGGTGCGTTGCTGAAGCACCACGGCCACGGCGTGGTGGTGCTGATGTCGTCGATACTCATGCTCGCCGGCGCGCTGGGCGTGGCCAGCAGTTCGTTGTGGATCACGCTCGCCGGGCTGCTCGTGTTCACCGCGAGTTTCTTCGCGCTGCACTCCACGGCGTCTGGCTGGGTGGGGCTCATCGCCGAGCGCGACCGTGCCGAGGCGTCGAGCATGTACGTGTTCTCCTACTACATGGGCTCGTCCATCCTGGGCGCGGGAACCGGCTGCGCGTACGAGTCGCTGCCGTGGGTGGGCTTCATCGGAGTGCTCGCGTTGCTCCTCGGCGCGCTCACAGTGGTAGCCACGGCGCTGTGGAAGAGCGCACAGCATTGACCTGCTAGTTGCGCACAAGCAGCACTAGCAGATGCGCTCCTTACCGGCACTCAGTTTCAACATCACCTGGGAAATCGGAGAGTTGGACACTTGATCTGCTAGTTGCCCCACATGGTGAACTAGCAGATTCGGCTACACTGCCCCAAACTCCGGCACACCCTGCGCGCCGGCGTCGAGAAAGTCGCGCACCGCTCGGGTGGCGCGGCAGTCGTCTTCGTTGTAGCGCAGGAGCATCTCGCGCGCGGCGTCGTCGCCAAGCCTGCCCGCCCTGCGAAGCGCGACGGAGCGTTCCCCGTCGACGTCGTCGTCCTCCCACTCGAAACCGACCACCGGCCCGAGCACCTTCAGGCCGAGCCCGTCGGTGCCCACCAGCGAGCGGCGCACCAGCGCGAACACGTCGACCCATTCGTCGGAGGCGATGAACTCCGCAACCTCGTCGGCGTCCACCGAGGCGAACCTGCGTGCCGACGACCGCAGCCAGTGGTTCTCCCCACCCGCCGCGTAGCAGTACGCGCGGAACGTCTGTCCCGCCTCGTGCGCCGCGCGGCGCCGGGCCATCAGCCACGACCAGAACGCGTTGAAGTTCGCTTCCTCCGCGGCGTCGCCGACTTCCTCCCAGGTCACAAACGGGTGGTAGGTCTCGCCGTCGAAGGCACCCCACAGATAGGCGCCCTGGTCGAGGTAGGCCTCCATGTCGATGTCGATCTCCACGTCCGCCCGCGGCACGTCCGCCATCTGCTCGCGGCGCAGCACCGGGATGCCGGCGCGCCAGGCGCGGGCGAGGGCGGCGGGCTCGGCGGGGCCGGAGTCGATAAGCGACTGCACCGTGTGCAGGCCACGCTCACGCCACACGTCGCCGCGCCCACCTGGCAGCAGAAGCGAGATGTCGTCGAGTTCCTCCAGGCGCGGCTTACACAGCGGCCAAAAGCGGCAGGAGGCGCACTGCTTCATTCGTTTCGGCTCGTCGGGTATCTCGACGGCGAGCGCGTCGCGCAGCGGCTGGGTGTAGCGGGACGGGTCCACGATATAGGCGCGGGTGCGGTCCTGGCCGATTACGCCACCGCGGCCGTCCGCGAGGTCGCCGAGCAGCAGATACGCCATGGCCAGCCGGTAGCCGTCGACGGTGTGGTGACGCCCCTTCGCCCGCACCGTGATCGGCGCGCCCAACCCGATGCGGCCCGTGGGCACCATTTGGATCTCCTCGTGCGGGTGCTCGCGCGCGACCCGGTGGTTGGAGATGATCACCGGGGCATACCCCTGATCGGTGCGCACCAGCACGTCCGCCTCCGCAAGCGTCGGCACCCCGTCGATCGTTCCCTCGAGCGCGGCATTGGTGATCAGGTGCGCGCGGCGTTTCAGGGCGAGTCGCGTCTCGACGACACGCGCGTCCACCCCGGCACCGGGATCGATGTCGATGCGGGTGAAGGCTTTGCGGCGGCCGTCGCCAAGCGCGCGCTTTACGGGCAGCATCTCAAACACGGTGGCCCGCACGGCGTCCATCTGCGGCTGGCGCAGCAGCGCGTCGGGCAGCTCGGGCACGTCCGGGTGCTCGCGGCGCTGGCGCAACCGGTAGCGGCAACCGACCAGATCGGACGCCCGAACTGGCTGCGCTGGCTGAGGGGGAGTGTTCACAATGTCTGCAACGATACCTGGGCGGGCATGTCGGACCGGCAGGTACAGTTGGTGGACGTTAACGCAAACGAAAACTGCAAGGAGTACCGACCATGGGTGTCCTGGGCATCATCCGCAAAGTGCGCCGCAACGCGAAGGCCGAGATCAAGGCTGCCGAGGTGCACGCCCGCCAGTTGGCCAAGCAGGAGGCGAAGGCGGATCAGCGCACCGCCAAGCTGCTGGACAAGGCGGAAAAGCGCCTGCTCAAGGAAGAGAAGAAGGGCTTGAAGCGCAAGCGCAAGCACGAGAAGGATCTGGCGAAGACCTACCTGAAGCGCATTGAGGAGTCCGGCCTCACCAAGAAGAAGGCGAAGCAGTGGACGGGTGCCGCCCGCATGCTCGTGCCGGTGCTGCTGCCGCTGGCGTACAAGGCGCTGACGTCCGCGCAGCAGAACCAGGTGAACAAGCGCGCCTCCAGCCTTGGCCTGACCCCGCAGGACATCGCCCGCCACTCCGGCCGCGGCGCCGAGCTCAAGGCGCGTATCGACGCCGCACGCGACACCGTGGCCCACGCCGACAACATCGGCGACGGGTTCAAGCGCGACGCGAACGTGCGTCTCGACGAACTGGAGCAGGCCGTGCGCAACGCCGAGCACGCCAACCCAGAGCAGCGCCGCCTGGCCTACAACTCCATCGACGGGGACCTGAACAAGCTCTCGGGCGAGGTGCACGAGAAGCTCTCGCAGCGCTAGTTAGAGCACTCCCTGCTCGCGCGCCGACGCCACAGCCGAGGTGCGCGAGCGCACCCCCAACTTGTCGTAGATGTGGACGAGGTGGGACTTCACCGTGGCCTCCGACAGCATGAGGTCGCGGCCGATCTCGCGGTTCGACGAGCCCGCGGCCACGAGTTGGAGCACCTCCAGCTCACGCGGCGTTAGTGCGGAGCGCGGGGTCTTTTCGCGCGTTTCCAACCGGTCGCGCACGACGGGCGACATGGTGGCGTCGCCACGCGCTGTGGAGCGCACCGCAGCGACGAGTTCCTCCGGCGGGGCGTCTTTGAGCAGGTAGCCCACCGCGCCAGCCTCGATCGCCCCGAGGATGTCCGCGTCGGTGTCGTAGTTGGTCACCACCAGCACCTTTGGCGGGGTCTGCATGCTCGAGCTGATCTCCGCCGTCGCCTGCGCACCGGTGGTCACACGCTGGCCTTCCGCACCGGCACCGAAGCGCAGGTCCATGAGCACCACGTCGATACCGCCGGCTTGAGCCGTGGCGATCGCGCCCTCCGCGGTGGCGACCTCGGCCACGACCTCGATGTCGTCGGCCTCCTCCAGCACGGCGCGCAGGCCGAGGCGCACGATCTCGTGGTCGTCCGCCAGCAGGACTCTAATCACCGGTGACCTCCTCGCTAGTGTCCGTCTTTCGGTTGATAGTAACCGGCACGGCCACCGACAACGCGGTCGGCCCGCCCGGCGCGGACTCGATTTCTAACGTTCCGCCCAGCTCCTCAGCCCGCGAGCGCATGGCGTCGAGACCCAGGTGCCCCAGCCCGCTGGGTTTGAGCCCTTGCGCCGCGACGTCGAAGCCGCGGCCGTTGTCGACCACGTCCAGGCGCACCTCGTCTGCGCCGTAGGTCAGCGTGATCCGAGCCCGGGTCGCCTCGGCGTGGTTGACCACATTCGACACCGCGCCCTGGGCGATGCGCAGCAGGCCGGCCTCGACCCGCATCGGCAGCGGCGCGGCCTCACCGTCGACGTCGACGTCCACATCCAGCTCTCCGGCCGCCGCGAAGTCGCCTGCCACACGCTCGAGCGCCTCGCGCAGCGACGCCTCCGTCAGCGGCGCTGGCGCGAGCGCCGCGATCATCGCCCGGGTTTCGGCCAGGTTGTTCGACGCCGCCCGCCGCGCCGTTTCCATCTTGCGCAGCGGCTGCTCCACATCCCCGCCGAGCGCCCGAACGTCGCGCTCCGCCGCATGTAGCAGCATCTGGATTGACGACAAGTTCTGTGCCACGGTGTCGTGGATCTCGTGCGCCAGACGTTCACGCTCCTGCGCCACGCCGGCGGCACGCTCGGTCTCGGCGAGACGGTCGCGGGTGGCCAGGAGTTCGTCGATAAGCTGCTGCCGCTCCTGGCTGACCTTGTTGATGGTGAAAAACGCCCAGTCAATCGCCAGCACCACCACCGCGGACAGCGCCGGGCCCATCACCCCGCCGAGCGTGAGCCCGACCGGGATCTGGATCGCGACGCTGATCGCCAGTGCCGCCGCCACCCACGTGTAGCCGAGCCAGCCACGCATCGCGCGCAGGTAGACGAAAAACAGCACGAAGACCCAGTACACCGCTACCGGCGAGACGGTCGTGTCCGCCACCCACAGTGCGGTGAGGCCGAACGCCCAGATCACGCGCCCCCACGTGCCCCAGCGGTACATCTCCACCATGCCGTAGAACAGCAGAAACGCGAACCCAGCCACGAGCAAGATGTGCAGCAGCGCCGCGTTGAGGGGCATCCGCGCCAGGGCGCCGAGCGAGACAATCATGAGGCACACCGCGAGGATGGTGATGCCGGAATCGAGCGCGCTGTTGTCCGTCGCCTTTCCGGGGTGCTGCTCCAGCAGCACTAATCTGGAGCTCATGCGTCTGAGACTACCCACCGTGCTACTCGTGCTCGCCCTCGCCGGTTGCGGGGAGCAATCGCTTGACGACGACACCACGTCCCCCGACGCCCCACCCGCACCCGATTCGGGCCTGGCGGTAGAGGCGCTGCCGGAAACGGCCCGCGACGGTTGGGACGAGTGCCCCTACTTAGACACCGACTGGGTCGCGCGCACCAACGGCCAGCGCGTCACCGGCGTGGGCACCGACACCCGCTTCGACACCCCGGCCTGCCAGTTCTGGTCGTACCCGGAGGAGCCGCAACTTACCGTGATCGTGCGCCACATGCCCTCGCCGGAGCAGGCCATGGCGGTCGTGGACTGGGCAACCCCGGTGGATCTCACCCAACCGGCCGACCAGCCGGAGGGGTGGGACGGCGGCCGTCACGGCGGCGGCGCGGTGCCGGGGCGCATCGGCGCGGCGTATTCGGTGGCCAAAGGCGACGTCGCCGTCACCGTGTTCACCAACCAGGACGAGTCCGTGAAAGCCGAAACGGTAGCCACGGAAGCGATCGCTAACCTAGGCCTGTGATGAGCAACATCGACGTCGCAGCAATCGTATTCACCGACGACACCGGCCGCGTGCTCTGCGTGCGCAAACACACCAGCCCGCGCTTTCAACTCCCCGGCGGCAAACCGGAGGGCGACGAGACGAAGGTGCACACCGCCATCCGGGAAACTCGCGAGGAGATCGGCATCGACGTCGACCCCGAACAGTTGAGCTACCTGGGCACGTTTACCGCAAAGGCCTCCAACGAACCGGGCCACACGGTGACCTCCACGGTGTTCCTCCATGCCGGCGTTCCCACCGATCCCGCACCTGACGCCGAGATCGCCGAGGCCGCCTGGATCGACCCCGCCGACCACACCGGCGTCGAACTCGCGCCCCTGCTTCAAGACGAGATCTTCCCGGCGCTCACCCCAGCACGTATCGACGCCATCGCCGTGTTCGCCGGCGCCCGCGACGGCACCAACCCGGCCAACGCGGCACTCGCCCGTGGCTTTGGCGAGGCGCTTGCCCGCCACGGCATCACGCTGGTCTACGGCGGGTCCAAGGTCGGGTTGATGGGCGAGGTGGCCAGGGGGTCGTCGAAAAGCATCGGCGTACTCACGCACCACCTCGCGCAATACGAGATCCAGTACGACGGACTCGACCGCCTCGAGGTGGTGGACACGCTCGCCGAGCGCAAGGCGCGCATGAGCGAGCTTTCCGACGCCATCGTGGCCCTGCCCGGCGGCGCCGGCACCCTCGACGAACTTTTTGACGAATGGACCAACCAGCAACTCGGCCTCCACCGCAAACCCATCGGACTTTTAGGCCGCGAGTTCTGGGCGCCACTGGTCGCCATGGTGGATCACATGGTCGCGCAAGGCTTCATGCGGCCCACCGACCGTTCACACCTCATCGTCGCCGACGACCCGGACGAACTCATCGCCGCGCTGCGCGCTTGGCACCCGCCGGTGCCGCGCTGGATGTAGTTACACCGCGACGTCGTTATACGGCATCTGCGCGGAGACCCACGGGAACACGACCTCCATGAGCAGGAAGAACACCGCCACCAAAATGATTACGGTGAGCAGCCACTTCACCACCGGCGGGCCGGGGAGTTTGCGCCACAGCGCTGCGTACATAGTCTAGTCCACCTCCGTCATCGCCGGCGGGAGTGCGCCCGCCTGGTCCTTCGGCGCCACCTCGGTACGCACCGCGTGGATAATCATGCGCTCTGCGTTGGAGAACTGCGGGTGGCACGTGGTCAACGTGATCAGACCTTCCATACCGGGTTCCACCTTCGTGGAACGCGACCCCGGCATCGGGTTAACCACCTCGATGTTGCCCGGCAGCGTGATCTCCCGGCCCAGCACCTGGCTGTAATCGCCGGCCGCGATCCGCTCGTTGAGCTGCTCCGGCAGACAGTCCGCGCCCTCCGCGCGTCGCGCTGCCGGGTCCGGGGACATCGGTAAGACGCGGTAGGTCACCCACTCTTCTTGCGTTTCCACGACGATCGCGTCGCACGCCTTCAGCGCACCCAAGTCGTTAAACGGCGCGCCCTTGCCCACGCGGTGCCCGGCGATGGCGAAGTTGCCGTCCTGGCCGGGATACTGCGTGTCCGGGTAGTGGCCCGGGCCGGTAAGCAGCTCCGGCTCGCGCACGCCCTCCACGATGGCGAACTGGTAGTCCTGCCCGAAGACCGGGATGTACATCTTGGCAAACGCGTCGCCCAACTCGACTCCCGCGGCCTTGCGGGGGTTGACCCACTGCTCCTCCAGCCGGGTCTGCACCTCGTCCTGCATCCTCGCCGACGCCAAATTGGTCCAGTACGACTCGTAGAACGCAAACAGCAGCAACAGCGCGCCGACGGTCAGCAGCACCTCGCCGATGACCTGCGAGACGTTGATCTTCTTGTCAGCCATACCTAGATGGAGTAGTCCGGTGGCGGGGCGCCCAGCTTCGATTCGGCGAGGGAGCGGGCGGTGCGCAGTGGGTCGTCGTCACGCAAAATGCGCGCACCGGCGAGCCCGCCTTCCAGGAAAATGAGCAACTCGTCGGTCAACTCAGACGAGTCGTAGCCGTTTTTGTCGTTCAGCAGCTCAGTGATCGTCGTGTGCATCCAGTGGCGGTGGTTCGCGCAGGTTTCCACGATGCGCTCCTCCGACTCCGCCTCGGGGCGCGGGTACTCGGCGGCAGCGTTGAGAAACGGCGAGCCGCGGAACTCCTTCTCCGGCTCTTCCTCGATCGCCATGTCGAAAAACGCGAGGATCTTCGAATCCGCGTCCGGCGCCTTCGCCGCGCGCTCGCCCCAGCGGGACCGGTACTGCGCGTCGAGCTCCTCGAGGTACGCCACCACCAGGTTGTCCTTCGAGCCGAGCAGCGAGTACAGCGACGCCTTCGCCACATCCGCCTCGCGCAGAATTCGGTCGATGCCGATGACGCGGATGCCTTCTTCGGTGAAGAGCTTCGTTGCTGCGTCTAGAAGCCGCTGCCGCGGACTCGGTCGGTCGCGACGGCGCGAGGGCTGCTTCTTCTTACTCGTGGCGGCGGCCAAGAGGGGGCTCCTTTCGCGCTCCAGAATGGGACTTCTTCAATATAGACAAAACGGTTCGTCTATTCCACCAAAAAGCCCCCGGAGCATTCACTCCGGGGGCTTCAAGCGCTACTTGCTTAGCGACGTCGACCCGTCACCGCATTGATAATCCACAGCAGAATCACCGCACCGAGCAGGCAGGTGAGGAAGCTAAAGATCCAACCGCCGCCCTCGACGTCAACGCCGAACAGGGAGAGCAGCCAACCACCGAGCAGACCACCGATCACACCGACGAGGATGTTCAGGCCGATGCCCATCTGCGCATCGCGACCCTTGATCTTGGACGCGATCCAGCCAGCGAGTCCGCCGAGGATAATCCAACCAATAATGCTCATCGATAGAGTCATTTTGTAACCGTTCCTTCGTGTTGTCTTTGTTAATTACCTCAACCATTATCCCGCGTTGCGCAGGAATGTGTGCAACGCGGGCAATGCAATTTGGTAACGAATCAATTACTCCGGCCGCACAACCATCATCGGGCACGGCGCGGACTGCAGCAGCGCACGCGACGTGGACCCGAGCAGCATGCCCTTGAAGCCGCCGCGACCGTGTGAGCCGGTCACCAGAAGTTGCGCGTTCTCGGCCGCACTCGTCAGCGCGCGCACCGGACGGTCGCGGGCAATGTGCTTCTTCACTTCCACGTTCGGGTACTGCTCGACCAGACCGGCCAGCAGTTCGTCGAGAAGCTCCTGCTTCTCCTGCTGCACCGCATTCCAGTGGTCCTCGGAAACCGCGTAGCCGGCGCCCGGGCCTTGAATATTAGTGTCGACCCACGTGTGCACCGCGAGCAATTCCGCACCGCGTGCCGACGCCTCCTCGAACGCCACCTCCGTTGCCTTCTGCGACACCTCGGAGCCGTCCACACCGACGACAACCGGGCCGTACTTGTTCGCCTCGGTTACCGCGTTGTCCTCGCGCACCACCACGACCGGGCAGTTCGCGTGGGACACCACAGCGCCGGAAACCGATCCGAGGACCATGCCCGACAACCCGCCGAGACCGCGCGAGCCGAGCACAATCATCGTGCACTCGTTGGACATACGAAGCAGCATGTCGATCGGGGAACCTTCCGCAACCGCATGCCCGATCCGCAAATCCGGCGCAACCTCCAACGCGATATCGCGCGCGCGATCCACGGTCTGCATGGTGTCGCGCTGCAGTTCGTCGAAAATCTCCTGCGGCGGAACCATGCCTTCGGCGTACAGGAACTGCGGCATGGTGTAGCTCGCGGCAAGGCGCAGCGGGATGCCACGCTTCATCGCCGTGTTCGCAGCCCACCGAATTGCGTTATCGGACGCCGGGCTGCCGTCGACGGCAACGACAATGATGTCCTCGCGGGTTTCTTCCTGGGTCATGTGGTCAGCCTTTCTCTATCGGACAGCTGGTTATACCCACATTCTAGACCCGCCCGAGATACTTAGCGCGGAATCTCGATCGGCGTCGCTGCAGGCGCGTTCGCCGGGTACAACACGTTGTAAATCAGACGAAGCGCATCGGCGATCACCTTGCCAATGCCATCCGAGAAAAAGGCGATCAACGGCTCAACAATTGCTCCAAGATCCATGCGGGTTAATCTACTACACATGGCGAGGAAGAAGGGCCGACCGACGTTGCCGCTGCCCCCGCGCGACGGTCTCGGCGCGAGCCGCGTACGCGTCCCTGAGGGCCCCGGCATCCGCGCCCTGGACTTCCTCTGGCACGTCGTGTCCACCCAGCGCCACCGCCACCCCGACGATGACCTTTCCGCGGTGCAGCAGCGTTTCGACGACTCCCTCGTCGTCCTCCGCGACACCACCCCCGTGCTTGCCGACGACTGGCTCGCCCCCGGCACCGACATCTTCTTCTACCGCCGACCAGCGCCCGAGAAGCCGGTCCCATACTCCATTACGACGGTGTACGAAGACGGCGACATCCTGGTTGTGGACAAACCGCCATTCTTAGCGACGATGCCCCGCGCCTCCCACATCACCGAAACCGCCACCGTTCGACTGCGCCGCTCCACCCTCAACGAAGAACTCACCCCCGCCCACCGCCTCGACCGCGGCACGTCCGGCCTGTTGTTGCTCACGAAGCGCCGTGACGTCCGCGGCGCCTACCAGGATCTTTTCGCCCGTCGCGAAGTGGACAAGGTCTACGAAGCGATTGCGCCGCTTAGGTCGCTCCGTGTGCCTGCCATCTGGGAACATCACTTGGTGAAAGAGCACGGAGACCCCGCCGGCGCCGTCGTCCCGGATCTCGAACCGAATTCTCGGACCGTCGTTTCCTCCGCGACTCGTCTCTCTTCCGAGGAAGAGGCCTCCTTGGTGTCGCTCTACGACGTTGACGGCCCGCTTGGCCGTTACGTCCTCCACCCCGTTACCGGCCGCACCCACCAACTCCGCCTGCAGATGATGGCCGAGGCAGCCCCCATCCTCGGCGACACCATCTACCCCAACCTGCTCCCCGCCGAAGCCGAGGACTTCTCTCTCCCAATGCGTCTGCGCTGCACCGGCCTAGCTTTTATCGACCCGCTCTCAGGCCAGCCCCGCTCATTCCAATTGGACTAGCCGTCTTTCGTAGCGGGTTTACCGTGCTAACCCGCGCGTGCGTTGTTCGCAGCGGTTTAACACCGTGCTGGCTTCGCAAGCACCTTGTTTCGCCCCTCCACCGCATTGCGGACTAGTGGGTGTCCACCAACGATTCCGCCGCTACCTACCGCGCTGGCCTCGGATCCCGCTCCGCATTGCGGACAACTGGGTGTGGACCAACGATTCCGCTAACCGGGTTGATGACCAGAGTCTGCCGTTGCGGACAAGTGGGTGAACACCAACGATCTCGACACCCATTAGTCACACCGCATTGCGGGCAGGTGGGGATCCACCAACCAGGTAGTCGGCGACGAGTAATCCTGCGGTGCCCACACTGTAGTGGGTGCACAATGAAGACACACCCGGTGCAAGACGGTTGGGTCTTGTACCGGGTGTGTTTTGTGTGTTTTGAAGTTGTTGGGTCGGCGGTAACCTACTCTCCCACTCCCTCCCGGGGGCAGTACCATCGGCGCGGGCGGGCTTAGCTTCCGGGTTCGGAATGGGACCGGGCGTTTCCCCGCCGCTATCAACCACCGACACATCTTTGGGGTGTGTCAGATCATCAAGCGTTGGTGATCAGTATTCATGTTGTGGTGTCCGTGACATGGTGTGTTGTGTCAGGACTGCATAGTGGACGCGAACAGTGTGTTGTTTCGTTGTTGTTGTTGTTTGCTTGTTGTGTGCGCAAACAGGTGGTTGGTTTGTTCGGTGTATTAGTACCGGTCGCCTCCACACATTGCTGTGCTTCCAGTTCCGGCCTATCAACCCAGTCGTCTTCTGGGAACCTCAAATGAAACCTCATCTTAAAACAGGCTTCCCGCTTAGATGCTTTCAGCGGTTATCCCTCCCGTACGTAGCCAACCAGCAATGCTCCTGGCGGAACAACTGGCACACCAGAGGTACGTCCGTCCCGGTCCTCTCGTACTAGGGACAGCCTTCTTCAAGTTTCAACGCGCGCGGCGGATAGAGACCGAACTGTCTCACGACGTTCTGAACCCAGCTCGCGTGCCGCTTTAATGGGCGAACAGCCCAACCCTTGGGACCTACTCCAGCCCCAGGATGCGACGAGCCGACATCGAGGTGCCAAACCATCCCGTCGATATGGACTCTTGGGGAAGATCAGCCTGTTATCCCCGGGGTACCTTTTATCCGTTGAGCGACACCACATCCACAAGTAGGTGCCGGATCACTAGTCCCGACTTTCGTCCCTGCTCGACTTGTAGGTCTCGCAGTCAAGCTCCCTTGTGCACTTACACTCTAAACACCTGATTGCCAACCAGGCTGAGGGAACCTTTGGGCGCCTCCGTTACATTTTGGGAGGCAACCGCCCCAGTTAAACTACCCACCAGGCACTGTCCCCAACCCAGATCATGGGCCAAGGTTAGATATCCACTACGGTCAGAGTGGTATTTCAACAACGACTCCACCACCACTAGCGTGACGGCTTCAACATCTCCCACCTATCCTACACAAACCGCACCGAATGCCAATACCAAGCTATAGTGAAGGTCCCGGGGTCTTTTCGTCCTGCCGCGCGAAACGAGCATCTTTACTCGTACTGCAATTTCACCGGGTCTGTGGTTGAGACAGCAGGGGAGTCGTTACGCCATTCGTGCAGGTCGGAACTTACCCGACAAGGAATTTCGCTACCTTAGGATGGTTATAGTTACCACCGCCGTTTACTGGGGCTTAAATTCTCCGCTTCGACCAAAAAGGTCTAACAGGTCCTCTTAACCTTCCAGCACCGGGCAGGCGTCAGTCCGTATACATCAACTTAACCGTCTTCGCACGGACCTGTGTTTTTGATAAACAGTCGCTCCCCTCTATTCTCTGCGACCTGAACCAGCAACCACAGTCGTATGACCAGGCACCAGTCCAGGTCCCCCTTCTCCCGAAGTTACGGGGGTAATTTGCCGAGTTCCTTAACCACAGTTCACCCGACCGCCTGAGTATTCTCTACTTGACTACCTGTGTCGGTTTCGGGTACGGGCCGTACACACACATCGCTAGAGGCTTTTCTCGGCAGTACAGGATCACCAACATCACCCAACACTGGGCTACGCATCACGCCTCACACACATGACAGCCGCATTTCACATGCTGTCGTGCCACACGCTTGCACCACAATCCAATAAGTGGCTTGGCTACCTCACTGCGTCACCCCATCACTGATCTACCACGGATCAGGCCCCACGCATCACCACCAACCAACCAACCACAAGGGTCGGCAACAGCAGGTGGATCAGGGTGGTTAGTATCACCGCTTCAATACTGGGCGCGCGTGTACGGGTACGGGAATATCAACCCGTTAACCATCGACTACGCCTGTCGGCCTCGCCTTAGGACCCGACTCACCCTGGGAAGACGAACTTGACCCAGGAACCCTTAGTCATTCGGCGGATACGATTCTCACGTATCATTCGTTACTCATGCCTGCATTCTCACTCGCATGCAGTCCACCGCTCCTTACAGTACGGCTTCACCCCACACACGACGCTCCCCTACCCAAACAAAATGTTTGCCGCGGCTTCGGCGGTGTGCTTGAGCCCCACTGAATTGTCGGCGCAGAACCACTCGACCAGTGAGCTATTACGCACTCTTTCAAGGATGGCTGCTTCTAAGCCAACCTCCTGGCTGTCTTCGCGATCCCACATCCTTTTCCACTTAGCACACCCTTAGGGGCCTTAACCGGCGATCTGGGCTGTTTCCCTCTCGACTATGAAGCTTATCCCCCACAGTCTCACTGCAATGCTTGACTTCACCGGCATTCGGAGTTTGGCTGACGTCACTAAGATGATAGTCCCGCTCGGCCATCCAGTAGCTCTACCTCCGGTAAGCACACATCACGCTGCACCTAAATGCATTTCGGGGAGAACCAGCTATCACGGAGTTTGATTGGCCTTTCACCCCTACCCACAGCTCATCCCCTCAGTTTTCAACCTAAGTGGGTTCGCGCCTCCACAACCTCTTACAGCTGCTTCACACTGGCCATGGGTAGATCACCCCGCTTCGGGTCCAGGACATGCCACTAAAACCACCCTATTCGGATTCGCTTTCGCTACGACTACCCCTAAACACGGGTTAACCTCGCGACATGCCGCTGACTCGCAGGCTCATTCTTCAAAAGGCACGCCATCACACACAAACAGGTGCTCTGACGGATTGTAAGCGCATGGTTTCAGGAACTCTTTCACTCCCCTCCCGGGGTACTTTTCACCATTCCCTCACGGTACTATTCACTATCGGTCACACTGAGTATTCAGGCTTACCGGGTGGTCCCGGCAGATTCACAGCAGATTCCACGAGCCCGCTGCTACTCGGGGCAATGATCAGCACATGCCTGTAAACGCCTTCGCGTACGGGGCTTATCACCCGCTCCGGCGCGCCATCCCAGACGCTTCCGCTAACGCACAAACACACACCTGCGGTCAGGTAGCCCGCAACAACCACACCCCACAACACCGCACACGCAACCCCTACCCAGGTATCACACGCACACGGTTTAGCCATCATCCGCTATCGCTCGCCACTACACACGGAATCACAATTGTTTTCTTCTCCTGCGGGTACTGAGATGTTTCACTTCCCCACGTCAACCCCCACACAGGCTATGCATTCACCTGCAGGTAACACCACACAACTGATGTTGGGTTTCCCCATTCGGACATCCTCGGATCAACGCTTAGTTGGCAACTCCCCGAGGCTTAACGCAGCCTCACACGTCCTTCATCGGCCCAGCATGCCAAGGCATCCACCATACGCCCGTAACACAAAACAACACACACTGCTGCTTCACACACACGAACGACTACAAACTGTAGACACTCAACAAACAACACAAATTACAGAAAAACAAGATGCTCGCGTCCACTATACAGTTCTCAACAACACACCCCACACCAACAACCACCAACACGCGGCCATAAGTCAGCGGGATGCCACAACAACAGGAACACACAATGTTGCCCCAGACACCCAACAGCATGCCAACACACACAAACTGATTTTTTCGTTGCCGCGACACCTCAGTGTCACACCACACGAGCACACACACCCACACCAGGCCACACGCAGACACCCTGATGGCATCCACCAACACGACCCGGGGTGCATGTCCACCCGGAATTTGAAAAACAACAATGCGGCAGTCGCACACTCGGCGACATCAACCACACAACACCCGCAACTGCGGGCACAAAACATAAACTCCTTAGAAAGGAGGTGATCCAGCCGCACCTTCCGGTACGGCTACCTTGTTACGACTTCGTCCCAATCGCCGATCCCACCTTCGACAGCTCCCATTACAGGCCACTGGCTTCGGGTGTTACCAACTTTCATGACGTGACGGGCGGTGTGTACAAGGCCCGGGAACGTATTCACCGCAGCGTTGCTGATCTGCGATTACTAGCGACTCCGACTTCATGGGGTCGAGTTGCAGACCCCAATCCGAACTAAGGCCGGCTTTCAGCGATTAGCACACCCTCACAGGCTCGCAAGACGCGTTGTACCGACCATTGTAGCATGTGTGAAGCCCTGGACATAAGGGGCATGATGATTTGACGTCATCCCCACCTTCCTCCGAGTTAACCCCGGCAGTCTCTCATGAGTCCCCAACCGAATTGCTGGCAACATAAGACAAGGGTTGCGCTCGTTGCGGGACTTAACCCAACATCTCACGACACGAGCTGACGACAACCATGCACCACCTGTACACCAACCACAAAGGGAAAGACCATCTCTGGCCCGATCTGGTGTATGTCAAGCCCAGGTAAGGTTCTTCGCGTTGCATCGAATTAATCCACATGCTCCGCCGCTTGTGCGGGCCCCCGTCAATTCCTTTGAGTTTTAGCCTTGCGGCCGTACTCCCCAGGCGGGGCGCTTAATGCGTTAGCTACGGCACGAACCCCGTGGAAGGGACTCACACCTAGCGCCCACCGTTTACGGCATGGACTACCAGGGTATCTAATCCTGTTCGCTCCCCATGCTTTCGCTCCTCAGCGTCAGTTACTGCCCAGAGACCTGCCTTCGCCATCGGTGTTCCTCCTGATATCTGCGCATTCCACCGCTACACCAGGAATTCCAGTCTCCCCTACAGCACTCAAGTTATGCCCGTATCGCCTGCAGTCCCGCAGTTAAGCTGCGGGCTTACACAAACGACGCGACAAACCACCTACGAGCTCTTTACGCCCAGTAATTCCGGACAACGCTCGCACCCTACGTATTACCGCGGCTGCTGGCACGTAGTTAGCCGGTGCTTCTTCTCCAGGTACCGTCACTTGCGCTTCGTCCCTAGCGAAAGGAGTTTACAACCCGAAGGCCGTCATCCCCCACGCGGCGTCGCTGCATCAGGCTTGCGCCCATTGTGCAATATTCCCCACTGCTGCCTCCCGTAGGAGTCTGGGCCGTATCTCAGTCCCAATGTGGCCGTACACCCTCTCAGGCCGGCTACCCGTCGACGCCTTGGTAGGCCATTACCCCACCAACAAGCTGATAGGCCGCGAGCTCATCCCACACCGAAAAAACTTTCCACCACAACATCCAAGAAGTGGTCCTATCCGGTATTAGACCCAGTTTCCCAGGCTTATCCCGAAGTGCAGGGCAGATCACCCACGTGTTACTCACCCGTTCGCCACTCGAGTACCCAAGCAAGCTTGGGCCTTTCCGTTCGACTTGCATGTGTTAAGCACGCCGCCAGCGTTCATCCTGAGCCAGGATCAAACTCTCCACAAAAAGTTTCAACAAAAACAAACGTGAAACAGGCCGTGAAAAGCCCAAAACCCAACCAAAACAAACCAACCAACACCACACGACAAAACGCCACACAGTGCTGGACTGGCAAAAATCCAAACATTACCGGAAGCCACAACGACTCCCAACCGGCCCCATACCCGACGGGGCAAAACAACAGGACCGGCAAAAAATATCATGTGCAAACAAAATGAAGCACACCACGCAAAACAAGCGATCAGGCAATCATTGGTTCACCCAACCACCACCGGCACACACCAAAAGCATGCGCACCCACGCAGCACACAACACCAAGCACACAACAACAAAAAATCAAATGCATTGGCACACTATCGAGTTCTCAAACAACACCAGCACACCCAAACCAACCCACAAACACGTAGGCAAGTCCAAAGTGACTAAAGTATTTTCGTCCGCGATTGTTTTCCTGCCCGCCACACAAACCAGAGAACCGATCTGCTCTCCAGCGGGGCGTTGTCGGTCTCGCTGACTGGAACTAAGTTACACACACCCAAACACAAACACAAACCCGCAGCGCACGGTTAGTTTTTAAGCGTCTTTAAGTATGCGTTTTGGGTTCATAATCCCGCCGAGATACGCAGCAATGAACACAACACCAACAAGAATCAGAATCCCTGACGCAGCCACGGCAACCGCCACCTCCGGGCTCAGTAGGCCGGGAGCATGCGTCGCATTCATCACCGGAAAGAACATCAACATCGAGGGAAAAAGCCCCAGTTCACTGTTGCGCACCTTGAGCAAAGGGCCCACCGCCGCGCAGGCCAGTCCGCCTACTGCTGCGACAGCGACACCCGCACTGGTAGCGGGCGAAAGCGCCGCGACCACGGCGGCGTAGAGCCCCACAGATGCCGCGGCACCGGCGAGGTACTGCAACATCCATCGCCTGCGCGGGACCCCGTAAGCTGCGCCGACGCCCGGACCCACGATGGGCGAGTCCGCCATGCAGTACACGGCATACCAGGCGAGCAATGGCAGGGCACCGAGGTAGTCCCGAAGCGTTTCTCCGCCAATATGGGAGGCCAAATGCAGCATCCCGCTGTGTGCGAGGGCTACCCCGAACGCCCAGAGCAACTGGGGTTTGAATATCAGTTCAAAGGTGTATCCCCGCTCACCGAATTGCGAGCGCCGGACACGAATCGGGTCGGGAACCTCTCCATCGATGTAGCGGGAGCCGGTCACCAGCCCCGCGACGAGCGCTCCCACCGCACCAGCAACCCCAACCCAATCGGGTCGGGCGGCAAGCGATACGGCAGCACCGAAGACCACCGAAGGAACAACGGCGAACGCTGTTAGTTTCACTGCCCGCGAGCGCGGCACGCCATAGGCGGAGTACACCGTCTCTTCCTCCTGCAACGCAACGAGCACCAGCACGGTCAACAGAGCTGGATGCAATGCGCTAGCCAAAGCGCCATCGACGAAGAACGCGCCGAGCGACAAAACTGCGATCAGCGGCACGATCCACAGAAAGCGTCGCAGCGGCGATGCCACAAACTGATGCTGGAAGTACGCGAACAAGCTGGTGTTCACTTACGACACCTCCAGGACGTGCTCGATGAGGTCGTCGAACTTGGCGGCTCGTGCGTGGCGCGGCGCGTCGTCGATAGGCACAAGCTCGGGGCCGGCCACTGCGTACCGGTCGGCGTCCTCAGGAACACATTGCTTGACGACGACACCATCACGCCCCAAGATCACCGCGCTGTCCAGCACTTTCGCGGCGTCGTCGATGTGGTGCGTAGCCATGACGATCGTGCGCCCGCTATCGGCCTGCGGGAGCAGGTGGCGGTAGAACACTGAGGTGTTGTGGGTGTCGAGGCCGACGTAGGGTTCGTCGAGAAGCAATAGCTCGGTTCCGGACGCCAGCCCGATGACGATGGACACCATTGCGCGCTGGCCGCGGGAGAGTTTCTCGTAGCGGGTACTCAGGGCAGCATCCAGGGCGAAGTCGGCGATGAGGTTGTCGGCGATCGCCTGGTCCCACGTGCGGTAGCGCAGGCGCGCGCCTTTGATGACGTCGGCGGCGGACCACCACCCCGGGTACGCGGTGTCGACGCCGGTCAGACACGTGTTGTCCATGACGCGAGCGTTGTCGAAGGGGCGCTGGCCGAACACCTCGACCGTGCCGGAGGTGGGTTTGAGCTGGCCGGCAACGATGCGCAGCAGCGTGGATTTGCCCACGCCGTTGCGGCCGAGCAGCCCGTGGATGCCGGGGCCGAGGTCGAGATCGACGCCGTTGAGGACTTCGGTGGCGCCGAAGTGGCGGGTCAGGCCGGACGTGTGGATTGTCATTGGTACATTCCTCTGCTTTCTGCGACGCGGTCGATGAGGTCGTGGAGGTCGGTGCGGGAGTAGCCGAGGTGCACGGCTTCGTCGATAAGCGGGGCGATGTAGTGGCCGGCGAACGCGTCGCGGCGCGTGGCCAGGATGCGCTCGCGGGCGCCGTCGGTGACGAACATGCCGAGGCCGCGACGCTTTTCCAGCACGTGGTCGTCGGCAAGCAATGTCAGCCCCTTGCGCGCGGTGGCCGGGTTAATTTCGTGGAACTGCGCGAGCTGGTTGGTGGAGGGGGCCTGGTCGCCGGGCTTCAGGGAGCCGTCGACGATGAGGTCCGCGACGAAGTTCGCGACCTGCACGAACAACGGCTCGGCGTCGGAATTCAAAAGCCCTCACCCCTGTTAGTTGGTTAGTTACTCGAGTAACCAACTAACTATCACGGCTCGCGCACAGCTGCAAGGGAGGACATGGAACCAGCGCGCAAAATCAGGCAAGATAGGGCGTGAAAATCAACTTAGTAACGAAAAGAATCGGAATTTAGGAGCCATGCTTGAACGCACACTGGTGTTCGTCGACACGTCTTACCTGCTCGCGAGCTTTTACAACTCGTGGGAAATCGGCGCACGAGCTCAACTAGAAATCGATCTGCCGGAGGTTGTCACAACCCTCGGCGACATGATCACGAACCAACTCCATCAACCAATCCACCGCCAGTTCTGGTACGACGGCATCCCCGATTCGGGCCCGCACCGCTACCAGCGCGCGCTGCGCACCTGCGACGGCGTACAACTGCGCACCAGCCAACTGATCGAATGGGGCGAGCGCCGCACCCAAAAGGGCGTGGACACCCGCCTCGTCGCAGACCTTGTAGTCAACGGCCTGAGCGAGAAATTCACCGACTTCGTCCTCGTCTCCGGCGACGCCGATATGATCCCCGGCGTCGAAGAAGTCACCCGCCACGGCACCCGCATGCACCTCTACGGCTTCGGCTGGGACTCCATGTCCTCCGCCCTTCGCCACGCGTGCGACAGCACCACCATCCTCGACCCGCGCGAAGACTTCGCCGACGCCATGCGGCTGCAAGTGCTCGAGGGCCCGCTGCCGCCGTCCATCAGGGAGCGCCCGCTTAACGACGCCAAACCACTCGACGAAGCCGACGGCCCCACCACCGTGCCCGGCCTCGGTCCAGAGCCACTGAGCCAGGAAAGCGCGGAAGCGTCCGCGCCGGAGTCCGCCCCGGACGCCCCTGCCGAGCAGGCCTCTGCGGGCACCTCCTCCGGGACCTCGGAGGAAAAGCCCACCCCGAAGCCGTCCGACATTGTCGGCGCGCCGGTGGCGCAGCAGCGCACCCAGGCCCCGGAGGAACCCGAACTCGACGAGCCTTCCGAGGCACAGGTCGAGGCGAATAACGAGTCCAACAAGCCGGGCAACCAGCAGGTCTCTAGCGAAAAGAAGCCTGAGGCGGCTGCGCCGAAACCGGGTGCCGATTCCGAGGAGGCACCCAAGCCAGGCCCGAAGCCCGCACCGAAACCGTCGATGATGGCGCCGCGCCGCAAACTCCGCAGCCGGTACGTGCCTCTGCCGGAGGAAGTCTGGACTTCCGCCGGCTTCCAAACCCCCTACGACGTGGGACAGCAATACGCCTCCTGGTGGTTCGAAAACGCCGCGACAATGGAGCAGCGCGATAGCGCCCACCTGCTGTCCGGCGGCGGGCTACCCCCGGAGATCGACCGGCCGCTACTGCAGTTCGCCTGCGAAACGCTGCACGAATACACGCTGACAGAGACCCAGCGCGTGAACCTTCGCGACGGGTTCCACTCCGGCATTCGCGGCGTGCTGATTAACATCCAGCGGGACTAGACTGTTCAGCCCCTCGGAAAAAGTTCCCAGGTGGGGAACTTTCTTCCGCTGCCGGGGCAAGCCAGCTCGATTTCCCCAGCAAACGCCGCACCCGAAACCAAAAAAGTTCCACGCTCTGGTTGGAGTCGTGGAACTTTTTTAGCTAGCGGGAGGAACTAGCGGGAAAAACTAGCGGTCGTTGCCGTCGGCTGCCTCATCCTCGTTGATGTACGCCTCGGCATCAGCGAGAGCGTCGTCCGAACCCGCCTCGATCTGGCGGTCGGCAGAAGCAGCGGCACCGGAGGTGCCGGACTCGAGTTCGCCACCCATGGACGCGCGGATTTCGTCGAGGCGGCTCGCGGCGGCGACGTCGGAGGTGCCGGACTCGATCTCGGCCATGCGGTCGGTCATGGAGTCCTTCATCAGCTCCTGCTGGCCCAGCGCGTTGGCGTAGCGGCGCTCGATCTTGTCGCGCACGCCGTCGAGGGTGGGCACGTCGTCGGAGTTGAACTGGTTCATGGAATCCATAGTCGCGGCCGTCTGCTCTTGCATCTTGGCCTGGTTCAACTGGGATTCCAGCTGGGAGACCTGCGCCATCTGTTCCTTCAGGCGCGCCTCGGACTCCTTCTGCTTCGCCTGGGCCTCGTTGGCGGCCTGCTCGGCGGACGCGTAGGCCTGCTTCGTCTGTTCGAGCTCCTGCTCGACGGAAACCAGCTGCGTTGCGATGACCTCGGCGGTGGAGTTGAACTGCTGCGCCTTGTCCGCATCGCCGGCGGCGGTGGCCTTATCCGCGGCGGAAAGGGCGGTGCGTGCCTTGTTCTGCAGGTCCTCCTGGGACTTGATCAGGCGCTCGAGCTTCATCTGCAGCTGGTTGCGGTTGCCGATGATGTTCGCGGCGTGCTGCGAAACTTCTTGGTGCTGCTTCTTCGCCGCGTCGACCGCCTGCTGGATCTGCACCTTCGGATCCGCGTTCTGGTCGATCTTGGAGTCGAAGGATTGCATCAGGTACTTCCAACCCTTGGTAAACGGGTTCGCCATGGGGTGTCCTTCCGTCGGGGGTTTCGTCGCTAAGCAAGTGTACGCATGAAAAAAGCGCCCGGCTGGCGGGCGCTTGACACCGTGAAGGACTACTCCTGGCCGGCGTTCTGCTCGGCGATCTGGCGGCGGACGTCGTCCATGTCGAGGTCCTTCACCTGCTGAATGACGTCGTCGAACGCTGCCGGTGGCATAGCGCCCGCCTGCTGGAAGAGCATGATGCCGTCCCGGAAGGCCATCAGCGTCGGGATCGCCTGAATCTCGAGTGCGGCAGCAAGCTGCTGGTTCGCCTCGGTGTCGAGCTTGGCAAAGGTGACGTCGGTGTGCTTCTCAGACGCCTTCTCGTACGTCGGGGCGAACTGCTTGCACGGGCCGCACCAGTCAGCCCAGGCGTCGACAAACACGATGCCGTCCTTGGTGATGGTTTCCTGGAAGGTGTCTTCGGTTACATCGATAGTGCTCAAGGTTTCGCTCCTTATGGCATTGGGTTATTGTTTGGGAGATTGTTTCAAATACAACATTAACAATTTCGCTGTATTCCACCCCCGCGCACGGGCTGCTTTAAGGAGGCGCTCAACAGCCATGACGAAGACCTACCGCATTTCGGGGCCGGACGATGAAGTGGCTGTCGCATCGCTTGCCGACGAACTGTCGATGGTCGAGGGCGCACACGAGGTTGACATCGACATCGAGCAGGGCATCCTTACTGTTGTTGGATTCATCTTCACCGACGAAGATGTCCGCCTCGCCGCGGTAAACGCGGGATACGAACTACACTACTGAGCCCCAAGGAGGCAGTCATGGCACAGCGCACATTCCAGGTTGAGGGTATGACCTGCGGGCACTGCGAATTGAGCGTGCAGGAGGAGATTTCCGAGATTGCAGGTGTGACCGGCGTGAAGGCCGATCACACCTCCGGCAACGTTGTCGTGGACGGCGAAGGCTACGCCGACACCGACATCGCCGCTGCCGTTGAGGAAGCGGGCTACAAGCTGGCCCAGTAGGGGTCTTGACCGCGGGTATATTGTGAGACCATGACCCAAACTCCCACGGCGCTTGAACACATCGAACTCGGCGTGACAGGGATGACCTGCTCGTCGTGTTCGTCGCGCATCCAGCGCAAATTGAACAAACTCGACGGTGTTGATGCCACCGTGAACTACTCCACGGAAACCGCCGCCGTCTCCTACGACCCTGCGTCCGCGACCCCGCAATCGCTTATCGACGAAGTCCGCAACGCCGGCTACGACGCCTTCGAGATGCGGGATGAGGCTGCGGGAGACGAGGTGTCGTCGTCAAGCGATGCTTTGGACGAGGCCCGCGACGAAGAGGCCGAAAAACTCAAGCGCACCACGATCTGGTCGGCGCTGGTGTCGCTGCCGGTGATGCTGGTGAGCATGATCCCGGCGCTGCAGTTTGAAAACTGGGAATTCGCGGCGCTCGCAGCGACAACGCTCGTGTACTTCGCGGGCGGTGCCGTGTTCCACCGCGCAACGTGGGTGAATCTGAAGCACGGCGCGGCGACGATGGACACGCTGATCACGCTCGGAACCACCGCTGCGTACCTCTGGTCCATCTGGGCGCTGTTTATCGGACCGCCGGGCGAGCCGATCTATCTGGAAACCGCGTGTGTGGTGATCACGTTCCTGCTGCTCGGCAGGTGGTTTGAGACCCGCGCGAAGGGCCAGTCCTCTGAGGCGCTGCGTGAACTGCTGAGCATGGGTGCCAAGGACGCCGCCGTGATCCGCGACGGCAAGGAAGTCCGCGTGCCCATTGCCCATGTGACGGTCGGCGATCAATTTGTCGTACGCCCGGGCGAGAAAATCGCCACGGACGGGCGTGTGGTCTCCGGGCACTCGGCTATCGACGAATCCATGCTCACCGGCGAATCCGTCCCCGTCGAGGTGGCCGAGGGCGACGCTGTTACCGGCGCGACCCTGAACACCTCCGGGCGCCTGGTTGTGGAGGCCACCCGCGTCGGCTCCGAGACCACGTTGGCGCAGATGGGCAAGCTGGTCAAGGACGCCCAAGCCGGCAAGGCCCCGGTGGAGCGGCTGGTCGACCGGATCTCGCGCGTATTCGTGCCGACGGTGATCGTGGCCGCGCTGGTCACACTGGTGGTGCACTTGCTGCTGGGCAACGCGGTCGACGACGCCTTCACCGCCGCCGTGGCCGTACTCATCATCGCTTGCCCGTGCGCGCTTGGTCTTGCGACCCCGACCGCGATCCTGGTGGGCACCGGCCGCGGCGCGCAGTTGGGCCTACTAATTAAGGGCGCGGACGTGCTCGAATCGACGCGCCAGGTGGACACCGTGGTGATGGATAAGACCGGCACCGTGACCACCGGCCAGATGGGTGTAGCCTCCGTGGCCGCGGGTTCCGGGTTTACCGAGGACGAGGTGCTGCGCCTCGCCGCCGGCGTGGAGGCAGGCTCGGAGCACCCGATCGCTCGCGCCATCGTTGCCGCAGCCGACTCGGTGCCCGCATCCACCGGCTTTGAAAACCTGCCGGGTCGCGGGGCGACCGCGCGTATCGACGACACCCCCGTCCACGTCGGCCGCCCCACCGGCGGCCTCGGCGCCCTGGCGGGCGAATTTGACTCGGCCGAGCAGGGTGGCGCGACAGCCGTCGCCGTGGAGGTCCACGGTGCCGTCGCCGGTGTGATCGCGGTGCGCGACACGGTGAAGGAGGACTCCGCCGATGCTGTGGCCCGCCTGCGGGAGCTCGGCCTGACCCCGCACCTGCTCACCGGCGACAACCAAGGCGTCGCAGAAGCCATTGCGGCCGAGGTGGGCATCGACCCTGCCAACGTCACCGCAGGTGTGCTGCCGGAACAGAAGGTTGACGTGGTCAAGCAACTGCAGGAGGCGGGCCACCAGGTGGCGATGGTCGGCGACGGCGTGAACGATGCGGCTGCGCTGGCCCAGGCCGATCTGGGCATGGCGATGGGGGCCGGCACCGACGTGGCCATCGAGGCGTCCGACATCACGCTGATGCACTCGTCGCTGATGTCCGCCGTGGACGCGATCCGGCTGTCCCGCAAGACGCTGAAGACGATCAAGGGCAACCTGTTCTGGGCGTTCGCCTACAACGTGGTGCTTATCCCGGTCGCCGCGATCGGTCTTCTGGACCCGATGCTCGCCGGCATCGCGATGGCGTTCTCGTCGGTGTTCGTCGTGTCGAACTCACTGCGCCTGCGGGCGTTCAACACAGTTACGCGCGGCTCCTAGCAGCAGGGATACTGTAAATGGAACACTGTGTCCCGTTTTCCAGGAATCCTGTCCCATCCGCTCCCTGCGCAGCCGGCCGGTGTTCCGGACCGGGACAGGCTTGCGCACAACCTCATCGACACGTTGCTCGACGGGCTGGAAGCCCAAACGAAGAACGCTGAATAATAAGCCGCACATTCGCGCAGGCCAGCGCCTAAAGTTCATTCCATGAACGCTGACCAGCAGCTCACACGCACCGAGCGCCTCGACCGCCTGCCCGTTACCCCGAAACACAAGCGCCTGCTTCTGGGCTCCGGCATCGGCTGGGCGCTCGACGCGATGGACATCGGGCTGGTGTCCTTCATCATCGCCGCGCTCGCCGTGCACTGGGACCTGGAGAAATCCACAACCAGCTGGATCGCATCGGTGGGCTTTATCGGCATGGCGGTCGGCGCCTCCCTCGGCGGGCTGCTCGCAGACAAGATCGGGCGCCGCCAAGTCTTCGCCGCCACACTGCTGCTCTACGGCCTGGCTACCGGCGCCTCTGCCCTGGCCTGGTCGGTGGCGTCACTGATGGTGTTCCGCTTCCTCGTCGGCCTCGGCCTCGGCGCCGAACTTCCGGTGGCATCGACACTGGTCAGCGAGTTCTCCCCACGGAAGGTTCGCGGCCGCATGGTCGTGTTGCTCGAGGCATTTTGGGCGGTCGGGTGGATTTTGGCGGCGGTGATCGGCACCTTTGTCGTCGCAAACGGCGAAACAGGGTGGCGCTGGGGATTCGCCGTTGGCGCGCTGCCGGCGCTTTACGCGATTTTCGTGCGTATGGGCCTGCCGGAATCCGTGCGCTTCTTAGAATCCGAGGGCCGGCACGACGAGGCGGAGCGCATCGTCCGCTCCTTCGAAGCCGAGGCCGACCCCGCCGATTACGACACCGCAACCCCGCCCCACGAGGAACCCATCCAAGGCGGCATCTGGGGCCCCGCGTTACGACGACGCACCGCCGCCTTCTGGACTGTCTGGTTCTGCGTGTCCCTGTCGTACTACGGGGCGTTCATCTGGATCCCATCGCTACTGGTCGAGCAAGGTTTCTCGCTAGTGCGATCGTTCACGTTCACCCTGATCATCACCCTCGCGCAACTACCCGGCTACGCGGCCGCCGCCTGGCTCATTGAGGTCTGGGGCCGCCGCACCACCTTGTCCGTGTTCCTCGCGGGCTCAGCCGTCGCGGCGTTCGGCTACGGTTTCGCGGGCGCCGAGTGGCAGATCATCCTCGCCGGCTGCCTGTTGTCGTTTTTCAACCTCGGCGCGTGGGGCGCTCTCTACGCCATCGGCCCGGAGCTCTACCCCACCGCCATCCGCGCGACCGGCACCGGCGCGGGCGCCGCGTTCGGCCGCGTCGGTTCGATCCTCGCACCGCTCATCGTCCCGCCAGTGCTCGCGTTCGGCGGTTCCACGGCGGTGTTCGGCCTGTTCGCCGCTGCGTTCGCCCTGGCGTGCGCGGCCGCGTTCACCCTTCCTGAGCAAAAGGGCGTAGCGCTCGCTTAACGACGACACCACGTACCATCACGCCTACCCCCTGTTGACGGCTTAAGGATTAATATGCGACGCGCGCTCGTCCCCTTGTCTCTATTTACTTCGCTCTTGCTTGCCGGTTGCGCGGGTGGTTTCGGTGAACCGGAAACCGTCGAGGTCACTGTCACCTCCGTTGTCGACGCACCGGTGGATGACTCGAATGAACACACACCACCAGAGCCGGAACCTGAGCCCGCCTCAGAGCCGGAGGAGCCGGAGGCACCTGCTGCCCCGCAGGCCGGTGCGCTGGCGCTCGACCCGGTGCACAAGGGGCAGGTTGGTGGCACGTGTGGGATAACACCTGAAGGCGCGAAGATTTCGGTCAACGACACGACGTCTTGTGACTTAGCTGCCGCAGCTTACCCGATTGCTCGTCATGCCACGTACACCTGGACCAACACCCCAAACGTCACGTCTGTGCCATTTACAAATATCTCCGGCGTGTACAGTCCCGTGACTGGTGGCAGTTACGATCTGCGTTGCACGGTCGGCTCCGACGGGACATCTTTGAGCTGTTCCGGCCCGAACAACGATCCGCTCATGAGCTATACCCTCTCCGGTTCTACCTGGCATTCGCTTATCAACATCGTCGGGTAATACCCTCGCAATTAGCCATGCGCCATGTTGACGAAGCGCGAGTAGTGCAGCTGGTGCGCCACCGGGATGGTGTCGATCGGGCCGCCGCGGTGCTTGGCCACGATGATGTCGGCTTCGCCGGCGCGCTCGTCGTCACGATCCTGTGAGTCGGGGCGGTAGAGCAGGAACACCATGTCGGCGTCCTGCTCGAGCGAGCCGGACTCGCGCAGGTCAGCCAACTGCGGGCGCTTGTCGGTGCGGGCCTCGGGGCCGCGGTTGAGCTGCGAGATCGCAATGACCGGGACTTCCAGTTCCTTGGCCAGCAGTTTCAGGTGGCGAGAGAACTCCGAGACCTCCTGCTGGCGGGACTCGACGCGCTTGCCGGAGCTCATCAGCTGCAGGTAGTCCACCACCACAAGGTCTAGGCCGTGCTGCTGCTTCAGGCGGCGTGCCTTGGAGCGGATTTCCATCATGGTGAGGTTCGGGGAGTCGTCGATAAACAGCGGAGCGTCCTGGATCTCCGTGAGGCGGGTGGTGAGTTTCTCCCAGTCGCGCTCCTCCATCTGGCCGGAGCGCATGGAGGAGAGTTTGATCTCCGTTTCCGCCGAGAGCATGCGCATGATGATTTCGGAGGCGCTCATCTCTAGCGAGAAGATCACCGACGTCTTGCCCTGGTGGATCGAGCAGGAACGCATAAAGTCGAGCGCGAGCGTCGACTTACCCACACCAGGACGTGCCGCGATAATGATCATCTGCCCGGCGTGCAGACCATTGGTGAGCTTGTCCAGGTCCAAAAAGCCCGTGGGCACACCTGCCTCGAGTGCGCCCCCGGAGGCGATCATGGTCAACTCATCGATCGTCGGCTTGAGCAGGTCGGACAGCGGACGGTAATCCTCACCCGTCTGGTTGCGGGAGATGGAGAAGACCTTCTGCTGCGCGTGGTCGACGAGCGCCTCGATCTCCATGCCGTCTTCGCCCTCGTAGCCCAGCTGGACCACCTGGGTGCCGGCGTTGACCAGTTGGCGCAGGATCGACTTCTCCTCGACGATGTCCGCGTAGTAGCGGGCGTTCGCCGCGGTGGGGACCTCGGAGATCAACGTGTGCAGGTACGGCGCGCCGCCGACACGCTCGAGCGCGCCCTGGCGGTCGAGGCGGGCCGCGACGATGAGCACGTCGACGGAACTGCCCTGCGCGAACAGGTCCAAAATCGCCTGGTAGATGAGCTGGTGCGCCGGGTGGTAGAAGTCGTCCGGCCGCAGCCCTTCGGCGACGTCCAGGATCACGTCCGGGTTGAGCAGCATCGCGCCGAGGACGGAGCGCTCCGCGCGCTCGTCGTGCGGCGGGGTGCGGTACTCCTGCATCACGTCGCGGTTGTCGCCGTACTTGTTGTAGCGCTTCCCGTCCTTGCCGCCACCACCGTTGAAACGGTTTGACCCGCCGGTGTTGTTTTCAAAGTCGGCGAAGTCCCCGAAATCGCCGTAGTCCGTCACCGGTTCCGGCGGCGGCACGTAGTCGTCGAAACTGTCGTTCGCACCCATGTGAACCCCTTTCGCTGTCGCTTAGACATTACCCCGTTATCAGACATTTCCCCGAGTTATCCACAGCCCCTGTGAAAACTTCTCCCGTTGTGCGGATAGTTATCCACAGCCCAGCGGAGGATGGTGTGGATAACGTGTGCACAACGGCGCCGAACCCGCAGGAAACTATCCCAACAGTGCAGGTCAACCGATATACTTCCATCCTGTCCGGTGTGACGATATCGGGGGATAACTCCACGACCACGCGGTTTGACAAACCCATTTTTCGCCCTCTTTGCCGCGTTTTCCGCTCGTTGTACCCCCTGTGCTGGCCATATCAATCCACACTTATCCACATTGCGTCACAGGTCTACACACCCGGGTGCACTAGGCCCGCGAAGCAAACGCGAGCGGCAGCACCTCCACGCCGAACCGCTCGCTAACATCGGCCGCGGCGACAGTGACGGACCACCCGGAATCCACCTCCCCGGCGAGCAGCAGCACCGGTCCGGCGGCGATGTCGAGCCCCGCCCAGTCGTAGTACCGGTCGAGCGCGTTAACGCGGAACGCCGAGTTGCGGGCCTCCACCGCGTGCTCTTGCGTGCCGACGACACCGCCAAAGGCCATCTGCCCCACCCGCGCCAACGCCTCGGCGGTGGCGGCGACCATCTCGTGGCGGGCAGGGTCGGCATCGCCGAGCGCGACAACGGTGGCGGGGCGCTCAGCCCAATCCCAGTCCGCCAGGACGGCGACGAAGCGACCCAGCCACTGGTCGTCGCGCCAGTTTTCCGCCGGGCGGTACGCGTTGTCGCGCAGCAGGGCCGCCAACGCCGGCCCGCGGGCGACGTCGTTCAAGCGGCCGAGCGCCTTGCCTGGCTGCACACCCTTTATCTTGCCGCGGCGCGCAGATCCGGTCGGCCACATTTTGCGCTGGGAAAGTTGCACGCCAGGGGCCTTGAGGCGGGCGTCGATACGCTCTGCCAGCGCGGGATCCACTTCGACCGACAGGTGCTCACCGGTGCAGTTGTCGCACCGCCCGCAGCGCTCCTCGGGTCCGAGGGTAGGGTCGTCGAGTTCGCGGCGCAGAAACGCCATCCGACACCCGTCGGTGGACTCAAAGGCGAGCATCAAGTCCTGCTCGCGCTCGCGCGCCTGCGCCAGGCCGCCGTAGCGGTCGTGGTCGTAGGACCACGCCGCACCCGTGGACACCCAGCCGCCCTTGACGCGACGCACGGCACCGTCGACGTCGAGGACCTTCAGCGCCTGGTCGATGCGGCTGCGTGAAAGGTCGACGGCGTTTTCGAGTTTCGGGGTGGAGACAGGTTCGTCGCCAAGCGCTGCGAGCAGTCGCTGCACCACCGGCTCCTCCGGCATGGACACGGAGGCGAAGTAATCCCACACACGCTGGTCCTCCGGGCCGGGCAGGAGTACGACCTCGGCGTGGTCAGTGGCACGCCCGGCGCGGCCGATCTGCTGGTAGTAGCTCACCGGCGATGACGGCGCGCCGAGGTGGACCACGAAACCGAGGTCGGGTTTGTCGAAGCCCATGCCGAGCGCGGACGTGGCAACGAGTGCCTTGAGTTCGTTGTCGATCAAGGCGCGCTCAAGTCGTTCGCGCTCCTCCGCCTCGGTGCGTCCGGTGTACGCGGCGACGTTCCACCCGGCGGTCTCCAGCGCCTCGGCGAGGTCGTGGGCGGCCGCGACGGTGAGGCAGTAAATGATGCCGGAGCCTTCCACCTGCGCGAGGTACTGCGCGATCCACGCCGCGCGCTGGGTCGGATCCGGCAGTTGCACGACGTTGAGCGCGAGCGACTCGCGGTCCAACCCGCCGCGCAGCACACCGGTGTCCACGCCGAGTTGGGCAACGACGTCGGCCACCACGCGGTCGTTCGCGGTGGCGGTGGTGGCAAGTACAGGGGTTTCGGGCGGCAGATCGTCGATAAGCAACGCAATCCGGCGGTAGTCCGGGCGGAAGTCGTGGCCCCAGTCGGAAATGCAGTGCGCCTCGTCGACAACAAGCATGCCCACCGAGCGGGCCAGCTGCGGCAGGACCTGCTCGCGGAAATCGGGCGCATTGAGTCGCTCCGGGCTGATCAGCAGCAGGTCGTAGTCGTTCAGGCTCGCCTGGATCTCGTCCCACTGGGTCATGTTCGATGAGTTGATCGTCGCTGCGCGAATCCCGGCGCGGGCGGCTGCTTCGACCTGGCTACGCATCAGCGCGAGCAAGGGAGAAACGATAATCGACGGCCCCGCGCCCGCCTCGCGCAGCAGTTTCGCGGCGATGAAGTACACCGCCGACTTCCCCCACCCGGTGCGTTGCACGACAAGCATGCGTTTTCGCTGGTTGACCAGGGAATCGATGGCGGTCCACTGGTCGTCGCGAAGGGCTGCATCCGGCCCTGCGATGCCTGTGAGAAGTTCGTCGGCTTGAGGTCGCGTCGCTGTCATGGCGCACACCCTATAACACGGCTACGACACGACCGTGACCTGCGCAAATGCTAGTGCAATCCTGCGGGAAGCGGCTGCACGGCGTCGGCGAGTGTGCGACCCCACCCCGCGCCGCTGAGTACTCCGACGATGACCGCCTTGCCACCAGGGCCCGTCATATACACCGGCGCGCCGGAATCGCCGGTTGCGGACGGCAGCACCGCAATGATCTCACCGCTGCCCGCACGCACCGACAGGACCGGGCCGCATGTACGTCCCGTCCGGCCGCCGTCCTTGCACACAATCGTGCCCGGACGCACCGCAGTCACGGGAGCGCGCCCCGCAACACCCCGGACGGGGAAAAACGAGCGCCACAGCTCCACCAGTTTCGTGTCCACCCCGAGGACACCGGCGGTGAGGCTTCCACCACGCATGGCGTGCGCATCTTTGACGTGCGGGTCGAGCCGGAACCACCCGATGTCGTCGTTACGCTCGTTCAAACCGCTGCCCACATTGATGTAGCCGGAATCCGCCAGGTTCGACGCGATCGGAGTCTTCCGGTCCGACGCGAGCACCTTTGCCGCGCCCGGCATGCAGTGACCTGAGGTAATGCCGTACAGGGCGCCACCGCGGCGCGCGACAGAGTTCAACGTGCACTGACCCAGCGTGCCGTTGTGGCGCTTGATGTAGATGAGGTCGCCGCCGTATACGTCGTACGCAGCAGCAGGGGCCGCAGCCGCAAACGATGCGGTTAGAGATAAAACGGTAGCGGCGACGGCAGCGCTCAAGCGGCGCCTTGCCCGACGGAACATGGCAATCCTTCAGGTGAAACTACAAAAGACCTGCTCAGCCTAATACACGGCGCTGCTGGCGCGAGCACTAACCCAACTCCCCTTTACGGTTGGTACCAAACCGGTACTATTCGTTTATGGCTCTCAACTTACGGCTCACTCCCGAAGACGACCGGATGCTATCTGACCTTGCCGAGGAAAGTGGTACGTCGAAGCAACAAACTCTCCTTCGGCTTATCCACCAAGAGTGGGATCGAGAAGCTGCTCGGCGTTTTGCCCACACTGAGCTTGACCGGATTTATTCGGAACGGACAGCACTCATGAACCGGCTTAAAGACGCATGACGGATCCCCGGTCAGTCTTCCGACTCGAGATCCTTGCCGAGTGGTTAACACATCAGGGGTTCCATGTGAAAGACATGGGTCTCCTTGCGTCCGCGATCGAACGGCCTTGGCTTCAATTCAACGGCCGCGACCTATATCCAGACATGTGGAGGAAGGCGGCTGCCCTTCTGGACAGTATCGAGTCAAGCCATCCTCTTCACGACGGAAACAAACGTGTCGGTGTTCTGCTGACTCTGCTTTTTCTCCGATCATACGGCGTGCCTGACACGGCGATCGACGACGATGACTTGTTTGAGCTTGTCTGCGACGTAGCGTCAAAGCACTTGGAAGTTTCCGAAATCGCCTCTCGCTTACAACGCATAACCGAGCACTAACCCAACTCCCCCTCCGCCCACTCGGCCATGAACTCCGCGATGCCGTGCGGGTCAGAAAGAAAGTCGCGCATCGCCCGGTACGCCAGGGTGTCCTCCACCGCGAGACCACGCTCCACACCGTCAGCGGCAACTTCCACGATTTCCGCACCCGGAATCCCCAGCAGGATGGGCGAGTGCGTGACGACGACCACCTGTGCCCCCTGCTCCCCCAACGCATGCAACTGCGCCAGCAGCGCCATTTGAGCGACGGCGGACAGCCCGGACTCGGGCTCGTCGAGAAGATAAAGCGCATTCGGGATGAGCCGCGACGTCAATTCCAGCACCGACTCGCCGTGGGAGCGCCCGCCGAACTCGGTCACCCGGGTGTGCGTCTCCCCGCGCAGGAAGTACCCAGCTTTCGCCCGCGGACCCGTGACCAGCGACAGCGCACCGTACAGCGGGTCATGCGCGCCAGCTTTGTCGACTCCCCACGTGCCGCCTTCGGTGGTAAAGCCCCAGGCCCGCGCCATGCCCTCGAGCAGCGTCGATTTGCCCACACCGTTGTCGCCAGTGATCAACGTGATCGGGTGCGTCAGGGCAAACCCGAACTCGGCAACGTGGCTGATGGCGGGGGTCTCCACCGCCCAGTCCGGTGCAGCGGAAGCGTCGACGTCGACGCGCTCGATGAACATCATGGCTCCACCAGATAGCGCGCGGTCGCGGCTGGGTCGTTGATGAATTCTTGGGTGGCGGTGACGGCTTCGCAGTCGTCGTAAAGCACAGGCTCGAGCTCGGGAACGCGCAGGATGCGGGCCTCTGGGATGGCGAGGAGGACGGGCGAGTGCGTAGCGACGACCACCTGTGCCCCGCGACGCACCAGCACCGTGAGTACGCCCAGCAGTTCGAGTTGGGAAAACACCGACAGGCCGTCTTCGGGCTCGTCGAGGATGATCAACGACTCGGGCCCGAAGCGCTCGCGTGCCATCTGCATGATGCCTTGGCCGTGGCTGCGGCGGGTGAGCCCCACCAGCGGGTCCTCTGGGCCGAGGCTTTCGTGGTATTCGGCGAGGTCGAGGTACGTCTCCCCGCGCAGGAAGTACACGTCGCGCGGGTTTTCGCGGCGGGTTAGCGTGAGCGAGCGGTGCAGGTCGGAGTGATCGGCGGCGGTGAATTGTGCGTAGCGGGAGCCGCCGGCGGGGTTCGCTCCCATGGCGGCCGCGATGGCCTCGATAAGTGTGGATTTCCCGGAGCCGTTATCGCCCGTCAGGATCGTCACCGGCGCGAGCTCGAGCGGTGCCTGTGTCAGGCGGCGCACCACCGGCAGATCGCGCGCATAGCCCAACACAGGCTGGGTGATCCTGACGCGGGTGAGGTACATGGTCGTTACCGCCAATCCTCAATCTCGAGGTCAGGAACTCGGGAAAACTCCTTCACATTAGCTGTAACCAAGGTGAGATCGTGGCAAATGGACTGCGCTGCTATCCACAGATCATTCGCGCCAATAATTTGTCCGCGATCAAGCAAGTGTGCCCGCAGCCGCCCGTAAATGGTCGCGCAACCGCTATCCACCCCAACTACCGGGCGAGAGCGAAGGAGAATGTTGTACGTCTCACGCGCGTATTGCGCTCTGCTCGACCGCTGGATACCGGCCTCGATCTCTCCCAACACAATGGTTGACAGGTAGAGGCCGCTGCTCTGACATTGTTGGGCACGCTCGATGACATTTGGCTCGTCGCCACGCTCAAGATCGATCCATACGTTCGTGTCCAGAAGAAAGGCCATGCTCGTTCGTACCTCTAGGATCGGGATGGGCGCTCGAGATCTGGAACGTCTTCGATTGGTAGATCTTCAGTTTCTTCGATCAGACCAGGTTCGAGACCGTGTCTTTTTTGGTATTCCCGGAGCCTCGCGATGACATTCCCGAAATCCTCCTCCTCTGGCCTGAGCAAGAGGCCTTCTGGCACTTCTTCGATCGATACCGACGACGTTGCTAAGCGCAGAGCTGCCGGAATTCGGACGGCTTGACTATTGCCCGACTTAAAAACCGTCGTCCGGATGGGCCCTTTTCGTACCGACCGTGTCATCGTGCACCGCCTTTCAATGAATGTATATCCGCAACAATATACATCTATGGCACGCCCAACAAGCCCTACCGCAGCCCGGCGGGCAGTGGTGTCGCCGCGTCCACCGCAACGAACATGCCGTACGCAGCGCCCGAGACGATGCCGACGATGTTCGCGCTGCCGTCCGGGTTCACGGTGTAGACCGGTGACCCGGAGTCACCCTGAAGAGACAGGATCAGTACCGCGATTTCGCCTGTGCGCGGGTTCACATTGAGCACCGGGCCGCAGGTGCGCGACGTGCGCGCCCCGTCCTTGCACACGATCTGCCCCGTGCGCACGGCGGTCACCGGCTGGCGGCCCGCGATCCGGCGGTTCGGGTTGATGAACTGCGCGAACCCGCTCAAACCCTGGATCGCGCCGATAAACGGTAGATCGATAAACCCGCCACGCATCGCACGCGGGTCGGTCACATGACCGGCCATCGGGAACCACGCGACGTCCTTCAACGCACCGCCGAGCGTGTTATCGCCCTCCAACAGGAATCCGGAGTCGCGCAGGTCCCCAGAAATCGGCGTGCGGGCGTCGGCTGCGAGCACGCGAACCGGCCGCGCACCCCCAATCGGTGCAAGACAGTGCCCGGCGGTCACCCCGTACATCGCACCACCCCGGTATGCGATGGAATTTAGCGTGCAGCCATATTTCACCCCGTCGCTGTACTCGATGCGGATGCTGTCGCCCGCGTACATCGGCAGGGCGTTCGCCGGCGTGGCCGCCATCCCGAGCACGCCAGCTAGCGTGACGACGACTGACACAATCGCATTGCGCACCCCGCGCGCCCGGGAAGAAGTCATGACAAGCATCCTAAACCGGCCTCGCACGGATACAGAAAAAGCGTGGACCCCACTCCTCACAAGTGGGGTCCACGCTTAAATGCTGTTGTCGTTGGACTGCTTGCTTACCGGCAGGCAGTCGTCGTCAAGCGAGTACTTACGCGCTTACGACCTCGAAGTTCACCTTGCCCTCCACGTCGTCGTGGAGGTTCACCTTGACCTGGTAGCCACCGGTCTTGGTCACGAGCCCCTTGGGCACGTTGATGCGGCGCTTGTCCAGGTTCGGGCCGCCGGCAGCCTTGACTGCCTCGGCGATGTCGGCTGCCTTGACGGAGCCGAAGAGCTTGCCGTTGTTCGCGGTGCGAACAGCGACCTTGACGCCCTTGAGCTGGTCGAGCTGGTCGCGCAGCTCCTTGGCGTGGTCCAGGTCGCGGACCTGGCGCTCAGCCTGAGCACGCTTAATGTCTTCGATCTGCTTCTCTGCGCCGCGGGTAGCCGGGATAGCCAGGCCGCGCGGGAGCAGGAAGTTGCGTCCGTAACCGTCCTTGACCTCGACGACCTCGCCAGGTTCGCCAAGCTTCTCGACGGCAGCGGTGAGGATCAGCTTCATAATCCTAACCTTCCTTATGGTGAAAAATGCTTGATGTGTGGTTGTCGTTTAGAACGGTGGCTCATCGCCCGCGCCGCCGAAGCCGCCGGCCTCGGGAGCGGAACCCCACGGATCATGCGGAGGCTGCTGGGACTGGTTCTGCTGGCCGCCCTGGTTGCTGTTGAAGCCCCCCTGGCTGCCCTGGCCCTGGTTCTGGCCGCCGAAGCCGCCAGCCTGGTTGCCGCCGAACCCGCCCTGGTTCTGGTTCTGACCGCCGAAGCCGCCACCCTGGTTGCCCTGGCCACCGCCGTAGCCGCCCTGCCCGCCCTCACGCGGGTTGCGGTTCACGGAGGCGCTGGCGTACTTCAACGACGGGCCGACCTCGTCGACCTCGACCTCGAACACCGTGCGGTTTTCGCCTTCTTTGGTCTGGTAGGAACGCTGCTTGAGCCGACCGTTGACCACGACGCGCATGCCCTTCGTCAGGGATTCTGCGACGTTCTCGGCCATCTGGCGCCAACAGTTGCAGGTCAAAAACAGTGCTTCGCCGTCCTCGAACTGGTTCGTCTCACGGTTGTACACGCGAGGGGTCGACGCGATGCGGAAGTTCGCGACCGCGGCGCCACTCGGGATGAAACGAAGTTCCGGGTCCGCAACCAGGTTGCCGACAACGGTGATCGGGGTATCGCCTTGAGCCATCTGTTTGAACCTTCCTACCTGCTGATCGTGTGGATTCTGAGCCTACCGGTTCTTACTTGTCGGTACGCAGAACCTTGGTACGCAGAACGTTCTCGTTCAGGTTCAGCACGCGGTCGAGCTCCTTGACCGTGTCAGCCTCGCAGTCGAGGTTGATAACGGCGTAGATGCCCTCTTCCTTCTTGTTGATCGGGTAAGCAAGACGCTTCTTGCCCCACACATCAACGTTTTCCACCTTGCCGTTGTCCTTGCGGACGGTCTCGAGGAACTTATCCAGGGACGGGGCAACGGTGCGCTCATCCTGCTGCGGATCGAGGATGATCATTACTTCGTAGTGACGCACGGACCTCATCACCTCCTATGGTCTTGGTTCTATCGGCCATCACCCTTGTGGTCATGGCAGGAGGGTCGTTGCGTCAAGCAACCTGCCCAGACTACCCCACCTGGGCGGTTGCGCGAAATCTAGCGACCGGCGTCGCGGACCAGACCGGCCGGGTCGATATCGATTTCAACCTCGCCGTGCTCGATCTCGAAGTAGCCGTCGTCTTCCCACTCCACGCTCGCGTTGCCCTCGTGCGCGGCCGCGAGCGCCGCTTCGACGTCGGCCTCGGAGACGTTCTCGTCGCGCATCTCCGCACGGGCCTCGTCGGTATAACCGGTCACGGCTTCGGGCAGCTCGCCGTTCGCGGCCGGCTGCGCGGGTGCGCCAGCACGGTCGTCGGCGTCATCGTCCCGGTCGTCCCGGTCGGCGTCGTCGTCACGCCCCTCGCTGACCGTCTCCACGGAGGCGACGGTTTCGGTCACGGGCTCCGCTGACGTGGCGGAGTCGTCGGATTCGGCGCACGCGGAAAGCGCGAGGCCGGCCGTTGCGGCGACGGTCAGGGCAAACACACGTTTCGTAGACATGTGGCCACCGTAACGAAAGTTCTTAGGTCGGGTTGGGCACAGCCCCGAACAGCGCCAGCGAGACCGGGATAATCGTCATGAATAAAAACGCCACGACGCCGAAAATGATCGCGGGTTTCTTGCGCCCCTTCGTGGTCATGTAAAACGACGTGGCAAACAGGCAAAACGCCACCAAGATGGAGGCGATGCCTAACATCACGGTGGCGTTCATGACTAACTGGTCACTACTGTCGACCCGGCGCCAGCGGTCTCGGTCGAAGCGTGCTCAACTTCGCGGGTGGTGGTGTCGTCGTCAAGCAACGGCTCCTTCCACTCGTACGGCAGCGACATGAGCGGATCGTGGCCGTTGTGCGCTTCGCGGACCTTGTCCGGGCGTTTGCCGAGGATCTGCTTGACGACGAGCACCATGATCGCCACGATGAACGCGTCGCGCGAGATGATGACAATGTCGAGGAACCAGCCCGGCACGCCGAGGTTGTCCTCACCCATCATGTGCCACATCAGCACTGGCCAGACCGCCATGTCGACGACCATCCAGGACAGCAGGAGACGCCAGTGCGGCAGCGCCAGCACTGCCGGGACGATGAACCAGATCGAGTACTGCGGGCTCCACACCTTGTTAAACAGCAGGAAGCAGCCGACGATGAGCACGACCAGCTCCGCGATGCGCGGGGTCTGCGGCGCACGCAGGCCGAGGATGAGGATGCACAGGCAGCCGAGCAAAAACAGGATGAGGGTGACGGCGTTGAGGATCACCGGGGCGCCCTCGCCGGAATCGAAGCCGGTCCAGCCGAACTCGCGGGAGATCACCGCGTAGATGGTGGTCCACTCCCAGCTGCGGTCCGTGTTGAGGCGGTTGAACTCGCCCCACGCGTCCGGGTTGCGCAAGTACACCGGCGCGTTGACCGCGACCCACGCGACGGCGGTGGCGACGAGCATCTTGAAAAACGGCACGAGGTCGCGCTTGCGGATGGCCACGGTGAGGTAGGCGCCGAGCAGGAACAGCGGCCAGAGCTTGAACGCGGTGCCCAAGCCGATCAGAGCGCCGGCGAGCCACCACTTACGGTTGCGGGCGGCGAGCATCGCGGCGACGGCGAAGAAGATCGAGGGGATGTCCCAGTTGGTGAACGCGTGGACGATCAGTAGCGGCGAGCCCGCCACCAGCAAGGTGTCCCAGATACGGTTGCCCGCCAGTTCCGCCACCATGCGGATGGTGATGACCCAGATGATCGACATCAGCAGCGCGGTGATGTAGAAGTACCAGCCCGAATCGGGCAGGAAGCTATCGACGAGCCCGTACGTGCCGCGCGAGATCCACGCCGAGAGCTGCTGGAACAGACCGGCAAGCACCGGGTATTCCATGTAGCGGGTCAGGCCGTCCTCCACCCACGAGTAGTCGTAGACGAAACCGGGCTGGTCGAGCCCGCGGGCGCCGTAGAGCGGGATGATGTCGTTGTAACAGGCCGCGGTGTACTGGCGGTTGCCGTCCCAGTTGAGCTGGATGATGCCGTTGTCGTCGGCTTTGCCGCCGGCGCAGTGCGACTTCTGCAGCACGCCGAAGGACAAAAAGATGTAGGCCACCGCGATGATGGTGCGCAGCGGGGTCCAGAACCGGGCACGGCCGATTTGGGCGAAGCGCCCCATCGGCCCGCCGAGGTAGTTCACCCAGCCGCGGGCGGCCGGCTCGGTCAGACCCGGCTGGACGCGGTCGGCCGGATCCGGCCACGTAATCGTTGGTTGCTCGGTGTTAGCCATGCTCTACTGGAATGCTTCCTGGACTTGTCCGATGACGTCGTTGACTGTGTCGCGCAGATCCGGCGCGGGGGCCGGTGCCGGTGCCGGTGCCGGTGCCGGGGCTGGCGCCGGTGCGGGGGCGGGGGCCGGGGCGGGTGCCGGTGCGGGGGCCGGCGGCTGTTCCCCGGACGGCTCGCCCAGCGTCTCCGCCGCGGGGGCGGCCGGCGCTGGCTGGTAGTACCCGGTGCCGCCGCCCCACTGGTTGGTCGGCGCCGAGTAGTAGCCACCGAGTCCGGTGCCGCCGTTGTAGGCGTTGACACCCCAGTACACCGGGTTAGCCGGTTCAAAGTACTCAAACTCCTGGCCCTCCAACTCGGTGTCCAGGAACTGCTTCCAGATCTGGGACGGGGTGTTGGAGCCGTACATGATGCCGCCCCACTCGTTGAAGATCGGGGAGGTGTTGTCGGCGGTGCCCACCCACACGGCCACTGCGAGCTGCGGGGTGGAGCCGACCATCCAAGCGTCCTTGTTGTTGCCGGTGTCGCCCATTTGGGCGGTGCCGGTCTTCGCTGCCGCCGGGCGGCCACCGGCCAACACGGCGTTGGAGTAGCCCGGCACGGTCTGCATCGCGTCGAGGACGTTGTCCGCCACCTGCTCGGAGACGCGGCGCTCGGTGTACTCGTTGTCGTTTTCGTAGAGGACCTCGCCGTTGGCGTCGACGACCTTTTCCACAAAGTGGGTCGGGTGCATCGCGCCGCGGTTGGTCAGCGTGGACACGGCAGTAGCCATATCCAGCACGCGGGATTGGTACTGGCCCAGCACGATGCCTTCATACGGCTGGCCGCCGTTTTCACGCAGCGTGACCGGGATGCCCGGAATCGAGCGGGCCACGCCGAGCGCGTGCGCCATATCTGCGGTGTCCTGGGTGCCGTTGTCCAGCTCGTCCTGGATGCGCATGTAGGCAGTGTTCGACGATGTCCGGGTAGCTTCCTTCATCGACAGCATGCCGCCGCCACCACCGTCCCAGTTGGTCACGACGTGGTTGCCCGGCAGGGTCACCGGGGAAGAATCGAACATGGACGTCAGCGGGATGCCCTGCTGCAGGGCGGCCGCGAGCGCGAAGATCTTGAACGTGGAGCCGGTCTGCAGGCCAGCGTTGGCGTAGTCCCAGCCGCTGGCTTCCTCGCCGCCGTAGTAGGCGCGCACGGCGCCGCTGCGCGGGTCGATGGCGACGACTGCGGAACGGGCGTCGTCCTGCAGGGCGGACAGGCGCTCGCGGGTGATGTTTTCCACGTTGTCCTGGGTTGCCGCATTGATCGTGGTGGTGATCTGCAGGCCGCGGTTGGTCAGGTCGTCCTCAGTGATGCCGATGGTGGCCAGCTCCGCGACGACCTGGTTTTTGATCAGGCCGTTCGCGCCGGTGGCCTCGGTGTAGGCGGAGTAGGTCGCCGGGTCGCGGGTTTCCGGGTAGCGGGCGTTGGCGCGCTGCTCCGGGGTGATGGAGCCGGTTTCCACCATGCCGTCCATGACGTAGTTCCAGCGCGCTTCGGCGGCCTCGCGGTTGGTCCACGGATCGAGCTGGCTGGGTAGCTGGATGGACGCGGCGAGCACCGCGCCTTCCTCCAGGGTGAGCTGGGAGGCAGGTTTATCGAAGTAGGCGTGTGCGGCGGCTTCCACCCCGTATGCGTTGCGTCCGAAGTAGACGGTGTTGAGGTAGGCGCGCAGGATGTCCGCCTTTTCCCACTGGTTGGTCATCTTGACCGAGTAGACGAGCTCCTTGGCCTTGCGCTCGTAGGAGTGCTCGTTGCCCACCAGCGCGTTTTTCACGTACTGCTGGGTGATCGTCGAGCCGCCGCCGGCGGAGGCGTTGCCGGTCAACTGGCCGATCGCCGCGCGGGCGAAGCCGGACGGGGAGAAGCCGGAGTTGGTCCAGAAGTCGCGGTCCTCGGCGGCTAGCACGGCGTTTTGCACGTCCTCGGGCACCTGGTCCAGCGGGATCTGCTTACGGTTGCCCTCCGGCGGGACGATGCGCGCGAGCTCTTTTTGGTTGTCGCTGTAGAAGATGTTGGAGATCTGGGCGGTCTCGATCTCCCCCGGCTCGGGCACAACTGCCTTGGCGTAGTTGAAGAAGAACCAGCTCGCCGGGATGGCGGCGAGCATGAGGAGGAAGAGAAGGACCGCGACGATCCATTGCCACACGCGCGATTTCTTCTTCTTTTTCACCTTCGTGGAGCCGCCACTTTTCTTCGACGTGCCGGCTTTATCCGACGCGGTTTCGCGTTCCTTATCCGCCACCGAGTCGCGGCGCTTCGCGTTTTCTGTCACTCGTTTTCCCTGCACAATTCGACCCGCGGCGCCCGCGGGAAGGGCAACACCACGAGCTACCTACTCGATTCCTACCGGACACCCTACCCGGCCAAGGCGAAATCACACTACTGGTACAGCAGTGACTTCTTTCAACAGATGGTTCCATTTGCAACTGTGACAGACCTCGACGAAGTGCACCGTCACCGGCCCGACCTCTTGGACCATCCGGTCGATCTCGTCGGCGCTGCGCGCCGTGCCGGTGCGGCGGCCGAGTTTTTCGCTGTAGACCCACTTGACCTCGCGCAACGCCTCCCCGCACACCGGGCAGTCCCGCTCCGCGTCAATGCCGTGGTGTTCGGCTGCGGTGCGGAGGATGAAGTCGGCGTCGCAGACGTCGTCGTAAAGCAAACGCCCCGCCTTGAGCTCGCGGATTGCGTGACGACGACGCCACTCATGCGAAACCTCACCCTGATACACGAACACGGGATAGATGGTAACGCCTGTTTTTATGTGGCTGGTAGGGCATTTATGATGTGGACAACCGAATAAATACCGAGCCGAGGAGGAGCGACGTGGGCGATCCCGCCATTTCGCCCGAGTCCGCCAGGCTGCCGAGCACCGCGGACGCGGACTCCCCCTTGCGTGTCGTCGTCGGCTGGGACATGGCCGGCTCCGAGGCTGTCGATTTCGCGGCGTGGCTTGGCCGGTCGCTGCCGGTGTGCGTGAAGGTGGTGTCGTCGGCACGCTTGCCCCGCATCCAGGCGCTGACCAGCTCGGCGAAAAACCGCAAGAAGCGGCTCAAAGAGATGGACACGGCGTTTCGCAAACGCGTGACCAAAGAACTCGATGGGCAACTGCCGCGCGGTCAATGGGCGGCCGCGGTCACGGAACTGGTGGACAGCAAGGACACCCTGCAGGCGCTCTACGGCACCGCCTCCGACTTCGGCGCGGACCTTATTGTCATGGGCTCGCGCGCGAAGACGCCGAAGGGCCGCTTCCGCCCCTCCTCCATCGCCGACGAGATGCTGTACTCCTCCCCCGTTCCGCTCGGTCTCGCGCCGCGCGGGGTGAAGCTGTCCAAGAAGGGCTTGACCCGGATCACCTACGCCATCGTGCAAACCGACGACCCGGCGGAGCCGAACTTCTCCGGCCTGGACTACGCCACCGCGCTCGCCTGCACCCTGGAGCTGCCGCTGCGCATCATCGCGTTTTCGCCGACGCGTTACGACGACCACGAGCCGCACTGGTACGAAGAAACCCTCGGCATGCTCGACCACGCCCGCGACCGGGCCTGGGCGTACGCCACCGAGATCTCACCGGAACGCATCGAGCACTTCGACGTGACCAGCTCGATTTCCACCGGCAAGAGCTGGAAGCGCTCGATCGACTCGGTGAAGTGGAAGAAGGGCGACCTGATGTGTTTGGGTTCGCAGCCGGCGCCGCAGTTGCGCAGTGTGTTCGTGGGCACGCGCGAAGGCGAGTTCATCCGCTACGCCACCGTGCCTGTGATCATCTGCCCGGAAGCGGATAAGTAGGTTGGGGCCCATGCGCGACCACCCGGAAAACGACCTGCACTCGGCCAACGACCGGTTTTCCCGCTACCGTCCCGAGCCCGAGACGTTCGACGACCTAGCGGATCAGCCGGACCCGCTCGAGGTGGACCGCCGCAACAGGCGCTCGACCCGCGACGCAATTGTGTGGGCGGCGGGCACCGTCGCCATCACCCTGCTCACAGCCCTTGTGCTGGGCACGGTGGCGCGCCTGCAGGGCGGTCCGCTTTGCGACGACTCCGGCGCGACCTGGCTGTGCACCACCGGCTGGCGCAAGTGGTGGGCGCTTGCCACTTCCCTGCCGCCGGTCGCTGGCCTGCTCAGCTGCGCGGTGATCATGGTGCGCAAACTGAACAACTACGAGCGGTGGATCCCGTGGATGGGCGTGTTTTGGATCCCGCTCGTGCCGTTCACCATGGGCTGGCTGATTCTGACTATCGGGATGTTGGCGACGCTGTAGCCGCCTTGTGTTCCGCGGTGCACGTCGCGCAGTACGGGTTTTTCTCCCGGCACGCCTCGCAACTTAAGTACTGCTGGCGGCATTCAGGTTCGTTGGCGCAGTTGTAGAACTGGTTCGTGGGCTCGCTGCAGTGCACGCAGTGGCCCAGTTGCACGTAGTCCGGGTCGTCGGGCGCGCCGAACTCGGTGTGCATGCGGTCGTCGAACACGTAAAGGGAGCCTTCCCACAGCCCGGAGTTGCCGTAGGCCTCGCCGTAGCGGACGATGCCGCCGTCGATCTGGTAGACCTCCTCGAACCCGCGGTTTTTCATCATGCTGGACAGCACTTCGCAGCGGATGCCGCCTGTGCAGTACGAGATGACTGGCTTGTCTTTCATCCAGTCGTACTTGCCGGAGTCGAGCTCTTTGATGAAGTCGTGGGTGGTCTCCACATCCGGCACCACCGCGTTTTTGAACCGGCCGATTTCCGCCTCGCGGGCGTTTCGGCCATCGAAGAAGACCACGTCCGGATTCGCCTCGACGAACTCGTTGACCTGCTGCGGTGTCAGGTGCGTGCCTCCGCCGACGACACCGTTTTCATCAACTTTGAGCTCGCCCGGCGCGCCGAAAGAGACGATCTCCTCGCGCGCCTTGACGCTCAGTTTCGGGAAGTCTTCCGCCCCGCCTTCGGACCATTTGAACTCGATGCCCTTGAAGTATTCCTTAGTCTTTTTGGCGTAGGTCTTGCAAGCGCGGATGTCGCCGCCGACGGTGCCGTTGATGCCGTCTTTGGAAACGATGATCCTGCCGGTCAGCCCGAGTCCTTCGCACAGGTCGCGCTGCCACAGGCGCACCGCGTCCGGGTCAGCGATGGGTTGGAACTTGTAGTAGAGCAGGATCTTGCTGGTCATGCTTGGCAGTCTACGGCTACCCCATCTTCTGCTTATAAGCGTGGGCGTCGCGCGTGTACACGCGGCGGTGGGTGCCCACCTTGTGCCCTTCGAGTTTGCCTTCGTCGATGAGTTTGACCACGAACGGGCGCGAGACGCCGAGCAGGTTGGCCACCTGCTGGGTGGTCATTTCGTCGTCCGGTTCCGGCGGATGGACCAAGCGGCCCTCCGCGTAGTCTTCCAGCAGGTCACGCACCCAAACAGCGGTCTGTTTGGGCAGGTAGACATGGTCTTCGGACTGCGCGCGGGCAACCGCGAGGTTGCCGTTAAGTTCGGCCAGCGCTGCCTCTACCGGGGACAATTGATGTGGCATACATCTGACCATAAACCACATCCGAAACCAGCGCAATAGTTTCTTCAAAGAAACCTTAACGTTTGTGATACAAACCCTTACGCCAATACTGCGGTTCGGACGTGGCCAGCACGCCCAGGTTGCGGAAGATGCCCTCGTCCACCGAGCCTAAGATCGCCGTGATGTGCGCGTCGCAACCCCGCAGGCTGCGCAGATGGTCGATCGCGAGCGCCGCGTCCGGGTTCGCGGACGCCGACACGGATAGCGCGATGAGCACCTCATCGGTGTGCAGACGCGGGTTGACCGAACCCAAGTGGCGGGTCTTCAGCGTCTGGATCGGCTCGATGGAGTCGGGGGAGAGCAGGTGCACCTCGTCGTCGATGCCGGCCAGCAGCTTCAACGCGTTGAGCAGCACCGCGGCCGACGGCCCGAGCAGGTCCGAGGTCTTGCCGGTGACGATGCGCCCGTCCGGCAGCTCGAGTGCCGCCCCCGGCTTGCCGGTGCGCTCCGCCACCTCGAGCGCTGGGGCGACCACGGCGCGGTCGGTGGAGGAAAGGTCCGCTTTGCGCATGACGTTCATGATGCGATCGGAGATGGCGGAGTCGGCGTCGGCGCGGCGTTCGTCGACAAGCGCCGCGTAGTAGCGGCGAATGATCTCCTGCTCTGCGGCGTGGCGGCAGGCGGCGTCGTCGGAAATGCAGTGGCCCGCCATGTTGACGCCCATGTCGGTCGGGGACTGGTACGGCTCGGCGCCGGTGACCTCGCGCAGCAGCGTCTTCAGCAGCGGGAAGACCTCGATGTCGCGGTTGTACGAGGTGACCTTCTCGCCGTAGGCCTCCAGGTGGTACGGGTCGATGACGTTGACGTCGTCCAGATCCGCAGTCGCCGCCTCATAGGCCAGATTCACCGGGTGGGCGAGCAGCAGATTCCAGATCGGGAATGTCTCAAACTTGGCATAACCTGCGGCAATGCCCCGTTGGTGCTCGTGGTATACCTGGCTGAGGCAGGTGGCCAACTTGCCGGAACCCGGGCCCGGCGCGGTCATCACAATCACGTCGCGGGAGGTTTCCACGTAGTCGTTTTTGCCAAAGCCCTCGGCGCTGACCACCTTCGCGGTGTCGTGCGGGTAGCCCGCGATCATGTAGTGGCGCGAGACCTTCAGCCCCACGCGCTCGAGCCGCTCCAAAAACGCCTCGACGTTCTGGTTATTGCCCTCGAGTTGCGTGCACACCACGTTTTCGACCAGGAAGCCGCGGTCACGGAACACGTCCACCAGGCGCAGCACGTCGTCCTCGTACGTGATGCCCAGGTCGGCGCGCACTTTCTGGCGCACGACGTCGCCCGCGTTGAAGCAGATGACGATCTCCACCTCGTCCTTGATGTGGTCGAGCATGGCGATCTTGTTGTCGGGGGTGAAACCGGGCAGGACGCGGGAGGCGTGGTTGTCGTCGAAAAGCTTGCCGCCCATCTCGAGGTACAACTTGCCGCCCACCTCGGCACGCCGTGCCTGGATGTGCTCGGACTGCATCTGGATGTATTTCTCGCGGTCGAACCCGGTCGTGTACGGCATGCGCGCAATTCTATTGCTTATCGACGGCACCCCGCACCCCGCCTCGCACCCAATAGCTGGATCTAACTCGCGGACGGTCAAGAAACCCCAGGTCGTCTCTTTTCGGGAGGGCCGCTTCCAGCTATCGACTACCGTGGCTGGCATGTTTGCGTCCACGTTCACCGCAGACCAGATCCGCGCCGCCGAAGCCCCGCTGCTTGCGGCGCAAGAGTTCGACGACCAGCTGATGCAGTCCGCGGCCCACGCGGTGGCGGAGATAGCCGCAACCATGCTGGACAACGGACGCGTGCTAGTGCTGGCCGGTCCGGGCGGCAACGGGGGAGATGGCCTCTATGCCGGCGCCGAACTGCTGCTGGCAGGCCACCGGGTGGAAGCCCACCTGCCGGCCGGCAAAGCCCACGAGCGGGCGTTAAAGGCGTTCACCGCCGCCGGCGGAAACGTCCTCGACGAACTGCCCGAAAAAGAGTACGGCCTGGTCATCGACGCAATGACGGGTATCGGCGCGACCGGCGAGCCGCGCGACAGTCTGCGGCCGGCCATCGAGTTCACCAACAGGTCGAGCGCCAAGGTCCTGGCAGTGGACGTACCCACCGGCGTGGAGGCCGACACCGGCACGGCAGCGAAGAGCCACATCAAGGCGGATGTCACGGTCACCTTCGGCGGTTGGCGCCGCGCCCACGTGCTCGCCCCGGCCTGCGGTGTCCAATTGCTCGCCGACATCGGCCTGCCCGGAAAACGCCTGTACGAAACGCTCGGCGACCAGATCCCCGAGTGGGCCGGCGACGGCCCGCCGCTGCTGCTGGCCAACCGCGCGGTGATACCCGAGCGCTTCTGGCCGGAGGACCTGTACCCCCTGCGGCAGGCCCCGGTGCTGGATATCGCGCCGGGCGCAGCCGATGACAAGTACTCCGGCGGGGTGGTCGGCATCCGCGCCGGCAGCGACGGCTACCCGGGCGCAGCGGTGCTCAGCGTCGCCGGCGCCGTCAACGCCACGCCGGCAATGGTGCGCTACGCAGGCCCCCAGGCGGCGGAGGTGGTGCGGGCGCATCCGGAGGTCGTGGTCACGCACACGCTCGAGGACGCCGGCCGGGTGCAGGCGTGGGTGTTCGGCCCGGGCGCGGGCACAGGCGACGACGCCGCACGGGAGTTGCAGTGGGTCCTGGAGCAAGACGTGCCCGTTCTTGTCGACGCCGACGGGCTCACCCTGCTCACCGAACACCCCGACCTGCGTGCCCTGGTCGCGAACCGCGAACAGCCGACCGTGCTCACCCCGCACGACGGTGAGTTCGCCCGGCTGCGCGAGGTCGCCGGGGTGGGGGAGAGCGACCGGATGACAGAGACGATCGCGCTGGCTCAGGCGCTGCAGGCCACGGTGGTGCGCAAGGGACGCGCGACCGTCATCGCGCACGAGGACGACCCGCACTCGGTCTACGCCGTGGACGCCGGCAACTCCTGGGCGGCCACCCCCGGCTCCGGCGACGTACTCTCCGGCGTCATGGGTGCGCACTTGGCGCTGATGCACGCGAGGTCGCTAGGGGAGGAGGCCGCGCTTTCCGGCGCAGTTACGGTGCACGCGATCGCTGCGCAACTAGCGGCCGCCACTGCGTTCGGCGACGCCACCGCTCCGGCGAGCCGCATCGCCGAGCACATCCGTCCAGCTACTGCGGAGGCTTACCATGTTTGATGCTGTTGTGATCGGCGGCGGCCAGTCCGGGCTCGCCGTCTCATACTACCTGCGCAAATACCGCGCAGACTTTGTCGTTTTGGACGCGGCCGAGGCCCCCGGCGGCGCTTGGCCGCACTACTGGGACGCGCTGACGCTGTTTTCCCGCGCGGAGGTTTCCAACCTCCCCGGCTGGCCGATGCCCCCATTCGACGGCTACCCGCCGCGCGACCACGTGATCGACTACTTCACCCGCTACGAGAAGCGCTACGACCTGCCGATCCGCCGTGGCGAGCGCGTGGAGCGTGTGCTTTACGACGACCACCACTTCGACATCCACCCGCAACAGCTCTCCACCCGCAACGTGGTGGTAGCCACTGGCATCTGGTCGGCTCCGTTCGTTCCGCATGTGCGTGGAAGTTTCGCGGGCACGCAGATGCATTCCGCCACGTACACCGCACCGGCCGACTTCGCCGGCCAGCGTGTGGCCGTCGTCGGCGGAGGCAACTCAGCAGCGCAGATCGTCGCTGATTTAGCGCTCGCCGGGGTGGACACCCAGTGGTTTACCCGCCGCGATCCCGCGTTCATGCCGGACGACGTAGACGGCGAGCAGTTGTTCCGGCGCAACCGGGAACGCTTTAACGCCATCGCCAAGGGAAAGCCGGATCCGGGCGGGGCGGACTTCGGCGGCGATATCGTGGTCGTGCCAGACGTGCGACGCGCACGAGATGCCGGATTGCTCAGCGCCCAGCCGATGTTTACGTCACTGGATGATGTTGCCGCGGACGTGATCATCTGGGCCACCGGCTTCCGCCCGGCGCTGGGTCCGATTCGCGGCCTCGAACGTGAGACCCCGGGACTATATGTCCTCGGCTTCGACGGGTTGAACGGCCCGGGCGCCGGGACGATCGGGGGAGTGAGCCCGTTTGCGCGGGAGATCGCGCGCGAAATTGCGAAAAGGTAAGCCTCTTTAAGCGAATCACAGGCATGTAATTTCCCCCTTTACGGGCGCAAATAGGCAAATTACCCCCTCGTACTACCTATTCTTTGTCTTTTATTTAGCTGAGAAGCATAAATTAAGCTGGGCGTAACCTGCAGGTATAGTCTTTTAGTACGGAAACGGCCGGTTATGAGACTCACGTCACCGCAGCACGGAGTGCAATATTTTTGAACGACTGCGCTACGCTGAACCATGTGTTGAACAATCGGAGAATTACCGCGCTTGCCCTTACGGCCGCTACTGCTGCGGCCGCCCTCAGCGTGCCCTCCGCAGGTGCGACGACCGTCGGCGAACCTAAAGACGGCGTGTGCACGTTCACGATGAACGCTGCGGAGAAGGACTTTGTCTCTTCCCTGCCGCGAACGTTGAGCCCCGGCCCAGTCCAGGACGTGCAGCACTGGCTTGATGCATTTGAGACCGCCTTCCCGCAGACCCAGCCGATCAGCCAGGAGTTCCTGGATCTGTTCCAGGGCAGCTACGTCGAGGTCTTCAACAACGACCTGGAAAACAACATCGACCGTTGGACCCAGCGCTACGTCGCCGCGGGCATCGACGAGCCGGCCGCCCGCTGGTACTTCGTGCAACTGTGGAACTCGAAGGCGTTGTCCGACCACACTGGCATGGACATGACCGCCTTTTGGGCAGACGTGGATAAGGCGATGACCAGCGGCGAGATCGCTGGCCTGACCGGCCAGGAGCCTTACCAAAAGTTCGAGCTGACGACGAACAAGAAGGTCACTGACGCGCAGTCCGCGATGTCGAAGGCGCAGAAGGACAAGTGGGTTGCCGCCTACAAGGCGTCCCAGGGGGTCATCGACGCCGACCGCGTGGCCAAGTTCCGCGACGGATTCATCGATGCGCGTGACACCTGCGCAAACGGTGGTGGCGCTGTCCTGCTGCCGACGGACGGTGCGAACCCGGACGCAGACAAGGTCGCAACCATCACCCCGACATCCACGGCCCCGACCCAGAACGGCGGCCCGAAGAATACGCACAAGGAAGTCAGCATCTCGGTCTCCACGACCGTGAACAAGGCTGACTCGGCGTCGAAGAACACGCAGGCTCAGTCTGGCTCCAGCACCGGTGCGGTCATCGGCATTGTGGTTGCGCTGCTGGTCATCCTCGGTGGCGGCGCAGCTGCCGCATTTGCGATGGGCGGGTAGCAGCCGTATTTTGGCCGGGTGCTGAACACCCGTACTGCTCACAACCAGTTTCCTGTCGTGCCGTTGGCGGCGATGAGTTTTGCCGCCTTTGTGTACGTCACCTTCGAGATGTTCGCCGTCGGGCTCATCTCGCCGATGGCGCGCGACCTCGGTGTGTCCGAAGGTCAGATCGGCCTGCTTATGAGCGTCTATGCGGGCTTGGTCGCGGTGGTGACTATCCCGCTGATCCACGTCACCAGAAACGTCAACAGGCGCCCGTTGCTCATTGCGACGCTGGTGTTCCTGCTCGCCGGCATCGTTCTGCAGGCCACCGCGGCGAACTACTGGATGCTCGTCGCCGGGCGCGTGACCGCGGCCTTCACCCACGGCGTGTTCTGGTCGTTGGTCAACCCGATGGCGTCGCGCCTCGCCCCGCCGGGCCAGACCGGGAAAGCGGTCGCCGCGGTGTCGATCGGTTCTACGCTGTCACTGGTACTCGGCTCGCCGCTGACCACCGCTCTCGGCGCGGCGATCGGGTGGCGCGCGTCCACGTGGGTGCTTGGCGTAGCGACGATCGCATCCCTGGCCATGCTGTTTACCTCCCTGCCGTCCATGCCCGCCACCCGAACGGCAAGCGCCGCGAAGGCCAAGAACACGAAGTCGGCGATCCCATCGCTGGTGGTGTACGTCCTGCTCGCTGTCACCTCGATTTTCGCCACCTTCACGTACCTCGCCCTGCTGGTGGAGGCCACGGCAGGCCACCGCTTCGTGCCCTACGGCGTCTCTCTGTACGGCTTCGCGGGTCTTGTGGGCATCACGTTTGTCGGCCGCCGCGTGGACCGGCGCATGATCCGTCTCAACGCGGTCGCGGCGGCCACGCTGGTCGTCTCCGCCATTGCGGGTTTGGCGGCGTTGAGTTCCGGCGCAGGCGTCGGCATGTTTGTCGTCATCGCGATTTTCGGCATGGCCGCGGGTGCGTTGCCCACGGTGGCGACCACGATCTTCCTGCACGCCGGCCAGCGCAACCAGGACCTAGCGAGTTCGGTCTACGTGGTCACGTTCCAGGTCGGCATCGCCTCCGGTTCGGCCCTCGGCGCGGCCGCGGTGGATGCTGGCTACCTCTCCGGCACGCTTGCGTTGACCGGTGTGCTCGGCGCGCTGGCGTTTGCGGTGCTGGCACTTTGGTCGCGCACCCTTCTGCGGTAGCGGCGCGGCTCCACAAACTGCCCCGCCGGGACCAGATCGACGTAGCCGGCGAGGAACTCCGCTGTCGCACCGGCGACGTAGGTGCGCTGGCCCCACTCGGGCACGCGGAAGATCCCGTGGGGCACGCGCACCAGGTCGCGCCCGCGCAGCATGCTCGAGCCCATCTCCTGCACCGATGTGACGATGTAGGTGCCGTCGACCTCGTACGCCACTACATTGGTGTCCACGGCGCGTAGCTTGTCGACGAACCCGCGTCCCGCCAGGAGGTAGCCGTCGCCGGTGCAAATGTCGTCGTCAAGCACATGCGGAAGGCTTGTTACCTGCGGGCCGCACGATGAAAGCCCCGCGCGGCGCGCGATCTCTCGGGACAGCAGCCCGGGGTCGAGCGGGGCGGGGCCGGCGGCGATGTAGAACATGCCGGCAAGTTTAAGCGTAGGCGGGGGCGGAAACTCCCATCTCGAAGACCTCGTCGCTGCTTTCGATCAGCGAGCGGTCGTGGGTGACAAACCCGCAAGCGATGTCGCGCTCGGTGGCGAGGTCGCGCAGGAGCGCCACGATCTCCTGGGAGCGGTCGGCGTCGAGGGAGGCGGTGGGTTCGTCGGCAAGCAACAGCTCCGGCTCACCCATGAGTGCGCGCGCGATGCCGACGCGCTGGCGCTGGCCGCCGGACATCTCGCCGATGCGGCGGTCACCCAGGCCCTCGAGGCCGACGGTGGCGAGGAGCTCCTCGGCGCGGTCGCGGCGCGGCTTCACACCTCGAATGTGGTCGGTGACCAGCAATTGGTCGCGCACATTCAGCGCGGCGATGAGGTTGGCCTGCTGGAAGATCATGCCGATCTTGTCGCGGCGCACCTCGTTGTCCACCTCCACGCCGTTGAGCTTCGCGGTGCCGGAAACGGGTTTGATCAGACCCGCTGCCACGGACAGCAGGGTGGACTTGCCGGAGCCGGACTCGCCGATGATGAAGGTCATCTCGCCCGGTTTGGCGGTGAACTCGAGGTGGTCGAGCACCGTGCGCATTTCTTGGCCGTCTTTGAAGGAGACGGTGACGTCGTTGAGTTCGAGCATTATGCGACACCTCCGAGAGCCGCCTGGGGGTTAACTTTCACGATGGAGCGGGTAGCGATCAAAGCGCCGACCATGCCGAGCGCCCAGATGGCGACCGGGGGAGCGATGGCGGTCGCCGCGGTCAGGGCGAACGGCGCGCCGCCCTGCATCCACAGGCCGAGGCCGAAGGCGATCACGCCGCCGATGAGCGCGCCCGCCGCGAGCAGCACCGCAGACTGGCCGAGCGCATCTTTGAGCAGGTATGTGTTCGATGCGCCGATGGCCTTGAGGATGGCCAGGTCGCGGGTGCGCTGCATCGTCCACACAGTGAGGAAGGCAATGATCACCAGCGCGGCGATGGCGTAGAGGAAGCCCTGGATAAGCTTCAGCGAGCCCTGCTCCGAGGAGTAGGCCGGCAGGCCGGCAAACGAGTCCTTGAGGGAGACGCCACCGTCCACCTTGTCGTCGGCAAGCAGCACTGTGCCGTCGGCGTCGGTGTGCATGACTTCCTTCCAGAAATCGGTGGGCACCCACAGGACAGGGGAGTGGGAGAACGCGAGGTCCTCGCCGATCGCACCGACGGTGATCGGGTTGCCGCCGACGGTGACCTCGTCGCCCGCCTGAATCTCAAGGCCCGGCGCTGCGACGGCCTCGGTGCCCAGGGTCTCACCGCCGGGCAGCTCGGTGCCTTCCGGCAGGGAGAGGACGGACACGGCGGCGTCGGTGCCGTCCGCCTTGGTCAACAGCATCTGGCTGGTGCCCAGCGGGGTCATGCCGTCGCGGGCGTCGATACGCGAGGTGGTGAACGACGGATCGCCCGGATCCTGGAACACCACAGATTCCGGGTCGAGCGCCTCGAGCGCGGCGGTGTTTTGCTTACCCAAGCCGGCGGTCAGGCCCGTCAGCACGACAACCAGCAGCGTAATCAACGCCACGGTGCCTGCGATCAGCCCGAAACGCCCCTTGGCTGACGTAATTTCTCTCAGTCCTACGAACATGGTTCCAATCATGACGTTGACCTGGGGTGTTCCACATCGGGCGGGCGGTTGAAATCCCGGTCAACCGATCGGTTGATCTACGCTTTGAGCCATGCTGTCCACCTCTCGGATCCTCGCCTTTTTACGCGTGAGCCTGCACGTGCTTGTCGCGGTGTTGCTCACTGTCGGCGTCGCGGGGCAGTTGCGTGACGACGACCCCGTAACCGGCCTCGTCCTCACCGCCTGCTTCGCCGCCGTCTACCTGGTGGGCACCGTGTGGCACAACGAGGGCAAGCCGCACCCGCAGTGGGCGGAGGTGGCCTGGCTGGGCGTGGTCTGTGTGCTGTGGGTGTGCCTTGTGGTGGTCTCCTCCGACTTCATGTGGCTCGAGTTCCCGCTGGTCATGTTGGCTTGTGTGGTGTTGCCGGGGTGGTGGGAGCTCGTCGCCACGGTCGCGCTGTTGAGCGTGACGCTCTCGGCGGCGGATCCGGCGTCGGGCGCGGTGGCGATCATCGGGCCGACTATCGGCACGGTGCTGGCCGTGTTCATCGTGCACGCGTACCGGGCTCTGCGCGCGGAGGCCGACCACTACAAGCAGATGGCCGAGGACTTAGGCGCCGCGCAGCGTGAGGCGGCGAAGGCGGAGCATGCCGCAGGTGTTGCCGACGAGCGCGCACGCCTGGCTCGTGAGGTGCACGACACCATGGCGCAGGGGTTGAGCTCGATCGTGCTGCTCGGCCGCGCGATGGACAAACAGCTCGCGGCAGGCGACCCGGCGCGCGAGACCTTGGACGTTATCCGCACCACCGCCTCCGACAATCTGGACGAGGCGCGCCGCTTCGTCGCCGAGAACTCCGCGAACACGGCCGAGAACGAGGCCGCAGCCTCGACAAGCCCGACGCGCCGCCCGCTGCCGGAGCGTCTGGAACGCCTCGCCACGGCGGCGGAAGACCGCCAGCGCGCGCTCGGCGACGTGCTTAAGGTCCGTATCGACGCCGTGGACCTGCCGGAACCGGCCGCGTCGGTGGTGGAGCGCATCGTGCGCGAGGGGCTGAGCAACATCGTTCGCCACGCAGGCGCGTCGAAGGCGGTGATCACAGTAGATAGGGTGGGTGCCACTGGAACCGTCGACGTCTTCGACAACGGTCGCGGCATCACCGGCAAGGAGGGCTACGGCATCAAGGGCCTGCGCGCCCGCGTCGAGGAGATCGGCGGCGAACTTTCGGTGGAGGGCAATGTCCTCGCCGCAACCCTGCCTGTGGAGGACCAATGACCCTGCGCGTAATGCTTATCGACGACCACCCCGTCGTCCGCGCCGGCCTTCGCGCCGTGCTGAACTCCTTTGACGACATGGAGGTCGTCGCCGAGGCCGCCGACGGCAACGCTGAAGTGCCGGACGGGGTAGATGTGGTGGTCTCAGACATCCAGATGCCCGGCGCGTCCGGCATCGACCTCACCCGCCGCCTGGTCGCCGCGGGCGGCCCGCCGGTGCTGATTCTGACCACCTACGACACCCAGGCCGACGTCGTCGAAGCGGTGGAGGCGGGCGCGATGGGCTACCTGCTCAAGGACGCCCCGGAGGACGAGTTGCACGACGCGGTGGTGCAGGCGTCGAAACGCACCCGCGTGCTTTCACCGCAGGTGGCCAACGTGCTGGCGGACCGCCTGGTCAACCCGGATTCCGCCCTGTCCGTCCGCGAGATCGAGTTGCTGCGCGCGCTACAGACGGGCGCATCGAATAGGGAGATCTCCGAACAATTGTTCATTTCGCAGGCGACTGTGAAAACCCACCTGATCCACATCTATTCGAAACTCGGGGTGGATAACCGGACGGCCGCCGTGGAACAGGCTAGGCAGCGCCGCATCATCTAACCTTGGGCGCATGCCTTTCATCGAAGTGAGTTCCGGCCCGTGGCGCGGGGTCGAGTTCCTCCGCGGCCTCGCCGCCCCCGACGACGCTCCCGCAGGTTGCACCCCTTTGACTTGGCGCCATAACGGCACCGCGCGACTCGGCGGTTTCATCGCCCGCGCGCAGGCGCAGGTGCTTATCGACGGCACCTTTGCCCCCGAAGGCACCCAACGCGCCAAGCCCGACGCGTTCAGCTTGCGAAGCGTCACCACCGCGTGCGCCGGCGAGGCGTTCGTGTTCATCGGGGAGATGTTCGGCCGCACCGGCTCCATCGAAACGAACGAGCCGTGTGTGGCCGCACAGCTGACCATCGCCCCGGAAACCGAGTTGGCGATCACGCTCAACCCGGACTTCGAGTACGCCTTCGTCGCCGCCGACGGCGACCTGGCCGTCAACCGCACCCGGGTGCCGGGCTCTTCCGTGGGGCTTGTCGACACCGGCCACCGCACCATCGGGCTGGAAAACCGCTCCGACGCAATCGCGCACGTCCTCATTCTCGGCGGCGCGCCGACGGGGAGAGATTAGCCACAACGGCCGCAAACGCACTGCGGGCTGATCCGTTCCACGCAATAATCGCAGCGTGCTATATATTCTGATTGCGATTTTGGCCGTCGTCGCCGTCGGCTATTTCATTGCCAAGAAAGTCCACGCAGCCTCGTCCATCTTTGCCGTCGGCGTGCTGCTGCTCATGATCGCGGCCGCCACCGGGCGCATCGACCACTCGACCGCCGACATTGAATCCACCGGCAACGCGTTCTACGACGAACTGCTCATTATCGAGTCGTTGTTCAAATCGCGCTTCTCCGGCACAGGCATGGCCATCATGGTGCTGTTCGGTTTCGTCGGCTACATGCGCCACATAGGCGCGGACGCGAAAACCGTCGTCGCGCTATCGAGCCCGCTGCGCCGGTTCGACGGCTCGTATTGGCTCGTCCCCATCGGTTTTTTGGTGGCGACGTTGCTGTCGTTTGTGGTGCCGTCGGCAAGCGCGCTGGCGCTGCTGCTCGTCGCAACGCTTATGCCCGCACTCATCGCTTCCGGACTGACCCCGCTGACCGTCGGTGCGATCGTCGCCACCGCCTCCACCATCGCCCCCTCTCCGCTGGAGGCCGGGCTGATTCAGGCGGCTGACCTGACCGGAATGTCCGTCACCGAGTTCACCTTTGGCAACGTGGCCAAGGCGACCATCCCAGCGCTGTTCGTCATCGCGTTCACACACATGTGGTGGCAGCACCGCTGCGACAAAAAGGATCTAGCCAAGGCCGGAACAGGAGCTGGCGAGGCCGACTTGGAAGCCGCGAAGCACGACGAGTCCGACCGCCGCATCCGCGAGGCCGTCGAGCGTGCGGAAGGCCTGCCCGGCTTCTACGCCGTCCTGCCGCTGCTGCCGCTGCTGTTCATCATCGTCTCCGCAGTGCTGAACCGCCTGGACATCATCAGTTTTGAGGCCGGCATCTTGCCTGTGACTGTGGTCTCGCTGATGATCACCATGCTCATCGAGGCGGTGCGGCTGCGCGACGTCGACCATGCGGCCGACTCCCTGCAGGAATTTTTCAAGGGCCTCGGCGAAGGCGCCGCCGGCGTGGTCTCGCTCATCGTGGCCGCTGCCATCCTGGTGGAGGGCATTACCCAGATGGGCGTCATCGACGGCCTGACCGACCTCGCCCAGGCGTCGTCTGGCGCAGCGGTGCTCATGGTGCTCGTGTTCGTGCTCGCGACCTCAGCCATGGCGCTGCTCACCGGCTCCGGTGTCGCGCCTTACTTCGCGTTCTCGGAGATGGTGCCCGGTATCGCTGCCGACTCGGCCGTCTCCGCCCCGCAGATGCTCACCTCCATCTGGGCTGCGTCGAACACCATGCGCCAGGCTTCCCCGGTCAACGCGGCGGTGCTCATCGTCGCGGGCGCGCTCAACGTCAACCCGATCGACGTGGTGCGACGTACCGTTGTGCCGCTGACGGCTGGCGCGGCGACGTCGGTGATCCTCGCGTTCCTGTTCATCGTCTAACCTTCGCGCGCCGACAAAGGGCCGTATTGTTGCCGGTATGACCGTCTCTGTGCTGATCACCGTCGAGGGCACCTCCCCGGAAATTTCCCGCTGCATCAACGTCGAGGAGCACATGACGCTTGGCGATCTCGCCCAGGTGATCGACGCATCCCTCGGGTTTTCGGGCGCGTCGTCGCATTTGTTCGTCGGTACGCACGGCACCCGCCGCCAGGTGTACGCGGAAACCCCCGGCGCGGGCGAGGACCACGAGGACACCATCACCGTCGGCGAGATGGAACCGATGACCTACATCTACGACGCGGCGGCCGACTGGTCCATCCACGTCGAGGTCTTAGGCCCCTCCCACATCGAGGGCCCGACGCCGATGCTTGTCGACGTCGCCGGCCCCGACGTCATCGAATCCTGCAATGGCCCCGCGCTGATGACCGAGTTCCGCAACCAGGCCCGCCTGCTTGCCGCCGGCATCGAACCGGAGCTGGAGACGGTCACGCTGATGTTTAGCTTCCTGCCGGTGATGCCACCGGAGCGCATGCTCGACCGGCTCACCATTGCGGACCCGGTCACGGTGGCGTCGCGCATCGCCAACGTCGCGGAGGAGCAGTTTTTCGACGAGGTCGCCGGCGTCGAGTCCGACGGCATGGGCCTTGCGGACCACTTCGACGACTTCATCAACTCACGCCCTGAATTGCGCGAGATCATCGACCTCGACCCGCATCCTGAGCGCAACCCGAACATGATCTCGGCGGTGACGGATTTCTTCAACGACATGCTCGGCGGCGACGACGCCCCGGGCTTCGCCGACGAGCTCACCCTAACCGAGCTTGTGACCCGCCTGGTGTCCCTGTTCGCCGACGGCGTCACCTTGGAGGGCGGTGTCGTCCTTCCGGAAGAACTCGACGTCCAGATCCAGGTCCTGACTCAGATGCAGCACGCGTGGATCATCGCCGACCTCATCGTGGACTCCGGCCTGACGAAGAAGCGCAACGGCACCATCACACTGACCAAGGCCGGCGAGAAGTTCCTGGCCAGCGAGAACCCGCTTCGCGAGTTCGACACGAACTTCCGGCGCATGTTCGAAGCACTCATCGGCCACGACGAGTGGCACACCACCGTCCGGTGGTTCATCGGCGATCCGCCGTCTGCTCCCCACCCGAACATGGACGAGTTCATCCCCTGGCTGTACACCTTCCGCATCGTCGAGGAGTTCGAGCCGGGCCACTCTCGACTTTCCGACGAAGGCCGCCAGATGATGCACCAGCACCTAGCGTTCTACAACCGGATGTAGAGCCCCTACGCCACCACGACCAGGTAGAACGCCACGCAGCCAACACCGACGATCATTGCGGTGAGCAGGAAGACAGCGGCGGTGTTGGGGGCGCTGCGCTCGTCGGCAAGCGCAGATGCTTCGCGCTGGTAGGAGCGACGGTTAAGCACCTCGATGACAAGCCCGCCGAGGGCGAGCGCGCACACCACCAGCACCATCAGCGTGGGGTAAGCACCGGCCCAGCGCAGCAGCGTCGCAGCGGCGACGAGCATGGCCAGGCCGGTGCGCGTCCAGCTCATGGCGGTGCGCTCGGGCTGGAGGCCGGGATCGGTAACGACGATCAGAACAGACTCACCCCAACCACCACCGCGGCGACGAACACGCCGACGCACAGCACGGGGATGATGGCGGGGGCGGGGATGGGTTCGTCGTGACGCAACGCGCGCTCGATACGCACCCACCGCACCGCCGCGCCTGCCGAGATCGCCATGGAGATCACGATGATGGCGGCGGCGACAAATGTGCGCACTTGGTCGTCGATACCCGGCAACTCGAACGCTTCGAGCGCGATGCCGCCGGCGAGAAACGCCAGCGCAGTGCGGGTCCACGCGAGGAACGTGCGCTCGTTGGCAAGTGTGAAGCGCGGGTCCGGCTCCCCGCCATCGGGGAAGACCCGCCTGGTGAACCAACCGCGCTCGCTCATGCACCCAACCCTAGCGCCGCCCACACAATGAGGATGACCAGCCCGGCCGCGGCGAACGTCCACAGGACGCTATTGCGTTGCGACGACCCCCTCGCCCACAACGCACCCAACCACGCACCCGCGGTGTTGCAGATGACGTCGTCGGTATCGCTGTAGCCGAGCGACCAAATGTACTGCGCGGTCTCGATGCCCAGACTGCACACCAAACCGGCCACGACCGCCCGCGCCACCGAACCACGGTAGGCGATGAACCCCACCGGCACGAACAGCGCAATGTTGCCGAACAAGTTCAGCCACGGGCCCCACCACACCCGGGCGTAGGCGAACGTCTCCAACGGATTGAGCCGGATCTGGCTCAACTGGTGCGACTCCGCCGTCCACAACCCCGGGATGGACACGAACGCTTTGCCCACCGTGAACGCGAGCACGACCGCGCAGGTCACCGCGACGGCGGCGAGCACAGCTGGGACGCTTCTTGTCGTTTTCACCCGCCCTACCGTAGACGGGCATTACGCTAACCACCATGAACAACAGCTTGCTTGTTACTGACAATGGTCCGGAGATCGTCGAGACGCGCGAGGAGTTCGCGGGGGAAGGCGACACGCTGATTAACGTGTCGCACTCGTCGCTGAACTACAAGGATGCGATGGCGCTATCCGGCAACCGTGGCATCCTGCGCGAGATCCCGATGGTGCCGGGTATCGACGCGGTGGGCACCCTCGAGGACGGCACGCTGGTCACCGTCAACGGCCGCGGGCTGGGGGAGCGCCGCAACGGCGGCTACACCCCGCAGGTGCGTATCGACGACACCCACATCACCCGCGTGCCCTCCCGCTTCACCGCAGAAGACGCGGCGGCGATCGGCACTGCTGGCTACACCGCCGCGCTGTCGGTTGCCGCGTTCGAGCGCGCCTCCTACGAGGTCGACGGACCCGTCTTGGTCACCGGCGCGACCGGCGGCGTGGGTTCCATTGCGGTGTCGCTGCTCGCGGAGCGCGGTTTCGAGGTGTGGGCGCTGACCGGGCGTGTCGACGAGCACGGCGACTGGCTGCGCGAACTCGGCGCCTCCGACGTCCTGGACCGCGCCGAGTTCACCGGCGAGGGCAAGCCGCTGCAGAAGGCGCGCCTCGGCGGCGTGGTGGACACCGTCGGCTCCGAGGTGCTCGCCAACGCGATCGCCCAGCTGTGCTGGGGCGGCGCCGCCACCGCGTGCGGCATGGCCGCCGGCACCGACCTGCCGGCCTCTGTCCTGCCGTTCATCCTCCGCGGCACGCAGCTCATCGGCGTGAACTCCGTGGACACCCCGAACAACCTGCGCGACGAGGCGTGGGCGCTTCTCGACGAGTCCCTAAACACCAACGCCATCCGCACCGAAGAGGTCGGTTTGGATGGCGTTGCGGAGGCCGGCCGGAAGGTGTTGGACGGCCGGGGTGTGGGACGGGTCGTCGTTAAGTTGTAGGCACCGGACCAGCAGAAACCTGGCGGTATGCGTAGGCGAGGGCCAGAAGTGTTACCGGGATGGTGATTACGAGGCCGGCGCCGAACGGGATCGTCGCCACCAGATTGATCAGGCCGACCAGCACCGCCAGGCCGAGCAGGCGTAGGTAGTTGCGGGCGCCCTCCTTGAAGCCCGCGCCGAACGCCTGGCCAAAGGTGCCGTTGTTGTCCGCCGCGTACCACATCTGGAGCATGACAAACGGCGAGATCAGAAGCGCCACTAGTGCTGCGATACCCATCGCGGCGAACACGGGGCCAAAGAGCTCGAAGAACAGGGCTGGGTCGTCCATCAGCACCTGCGGATCCTCGGGCAGAGCGTTAACGTCGATCTGGGTCATCGCGCCCGCCGCCAACATGCTGAACAGCACAAAGAAGATGACGAAGAAGATCAGCATCACCAGCGCCATCATGCCGAGGGTCTTGCCGAACGCCGGCGACTTCACATCGCCGTAACCCAAGTCGCGCACCAGGGTCTGCTGCAGCGCAGCGCCGAAGAGCCACGGCACGAACAGCAGCAGGCCGATGATCTGGATCAACGGTCCCACGAGCGGCACGAACTGGCCGGCGAACGTGAGCAGCAGGTAGGCCGCGCCGAGCGGCAACCACAACTTGGCGTTGCCGAACGCGGCCTTAAAGCCCCAGGCGATCGCCCCGAGGATGTCGAGCTTGCCGGTGCCCTTCACGTGCGACCAGCCGTTGTTGGCCGGGTCGTTGATCGGATGCGGTGAGGTTCCATCGCCGGGGACGTTGTCGGTCAACTGCTCGCCGTGGAAGCGCAGGGCAGTGTTGCCTGCCATCTGCGCTGCGGTGTTGACCTCGAAAGCGTCGTAGCCGGGGTAGGCATCCTGGCTCTCGTAGTAGCCGTCGTTTTCCGGGTGGCTGCCGCGCGGGTGCTCCGGGTACGGCTCGTAGCCACCGTTAGTCGGTGTGGACATAATTTCCTTCGGGTTTTGGATATTTGCCCAAGCGAGCCTAACAGCCCGGCCGCCGGCGGCCCCGGCGCGGCGGTCTACTTCACCACCAGGTTGACCATGCGGCCCGGGATGGCAATGACTTTGACGACGGTCTTGCCGTCGATGAGGCCGGCCACGCGGTCGTCGGCAAGCGCGGCGGCTTCGAGGTCGTCCTTGGAGGCGTCGGTGGCGACGTCGATGCGCGCCTTGACCTTGCCGTTGATTTGGACAGGCACCTCGACGGTGTCGTCGGTAAGCCACTGCTCCTCGAACTCGGGGAACGGCTCGAAGGTGATCGTCTCCGTGTTGCCGAGCAGCGCCCAGAGTTCCTCGGCGATGTGCGGCGCGAGCGGGGAGACCATCTGCACCAGCGGCTCGACGGCGGCGCGCGGGGCACCCGACGGGTACGTCTTGGTCAGGTAGTTGACGTACTCGATCAGCTTTGCGGCGACGGTGTTGTCGCGCAGGTGGACGTAGTCGTCGCGCACGCCGGCGACGGTGCGGTGCAGCGCCTTGAGGTCGTCTTCCGTCAATGAGGCGTCCACCACGGAAACCTCACCGGAGGCCTCGTCGACCACCAGGCGCCACAGGCGCTGCAGGAAGCGGTGCGCGCCGACGACGTCCTTCGTCGCCCACGGGCGCGAGGTGTCGAGCGGCCCCATGGACATCTCGTACACACGCAGGGTGTCCGCACCGAAATCACGCACCACATCATCCGGGGCGACGGCGTTCTTCAGCGACTTGCCCATCTTGCCGTACTCGCGGTTGACCTCTTCACCGTTGTAGAAGAACTTGCCGTCCTTCTCCTCCACCTCGGCGGCCGGGACGTACACGCCACGGGAGTCCGTGAAGGCGTACGCCTGGATGTAGCCCTGGTTGTACAGGCGGCGGTAGGGCTCCTTCGAGGTGACAAAGCCCAGGTCGTAGAGCACCTTGTGCCAGAAACGCGCGTACAGCAGGTGCAGCACCGCGTGCTCGACGCCGCCGACGTAGAGGTCCACGCCGCCCGGGTCGTTCGCGCCGTGCTCGTCGGGGCGCGGGCCGGTCCAGTAGCGCTCGTTGTCGATGTCCACGAAGGCGTCGGCATTAGTCGGGTCGATGTAGCGCAGCTGGTACCAGGAAGAACCCGCCCACTGCGGCATGACGTTCGTGTCGCGCCAGTATTTCTGCTTTCCGTGGCCCAAATCCAGTTCGACCTCGACCCAGTCGGTGGCCTTCGCCAGCGGCGGTGCGGGCTCGGAGTCGGCGTCCTCCGGGTCGAAGGCGACGGGGTTGTAGTCCTCTACCTGCGGCAACTCGACCGGCAGCATGTCCTCCGGCAGGCCGTGCGCCTGGCCATTCTCGTCGTAGACGATCGGGAACGGCTCGCCCCAGTAGCGCTGGCGGGCGAACAGCCAGTCGCGCAGCTTGTACTGGATTTTCTCGTGGCCCGCTCCTTCGTCGCGGAGCCACGCGATGGCTTTATCGATGGCTTCTTGCTTGCCCAGGCCGTTGAGGTCCAGACCGTCGTCGTTGGCGGAGTTGATGTGGGTGGCGTCGCCGGTGAAGGCTTCCTCGGAGACGTCGCCGTCGAGCACCGGGGTGATCGGCAGGCCGAAGACGCTCGCGAACTCGTAGTCGCGCTCGTCGTGGGCCGGCACCGCCATGATCGCGCCGGTGCCGTAGCCGGTGAGCACGTAGTCCGCGATGAAGATCGGAACCTGCTCGCCGTTGACCGGGTTCACGGCGTAGGAGCCGAGGAACACGCCGGTCTTTTCCTTGTTCTCCTGGCGCTCCACGTCGGACTTCGCGGCGATGGCGCGCAGGTAGGCGTCCACGGCCTCGCGCGGGGTGTTCTCGCCGTTGGTCCAACGCGTGTCCACGTCGGCGGGGTAGGCGTCGGCCACGAGGTCGTCGACAAGCTCATGCTCGGGTGCGAGCACCACGTAGGACGCGCCGAACAGGGTGTCCGGGCGGGTGGTGAAGACGGTGATGTCGCCGGCGGGGGAGGCGAAATGCACGTCCGCGCCGCGGGATCGGCCGATCCAGTTGCGCTGCATGCTCTTGACCTTCTCCGGCCAATCCAAAAGGTCAAGGTCGTCGAGCAGGCGGTCCGAGTAGTCGGTGATGCGCATCATCCACTGGCGCAGGCGCTTGCGGAACACCGGGTAGTTGCCGCGCTCGGAGCGGCCTTCCGCGGTGACCTCCTCGTTGGCCAGCACGGTGCCGAGCCCTGGGCACCAGTTGACCATGGAGTCGGAGAGGTAGACGAGGCGGAACTCGTCGATAGCTTTGTGCTTCTCCTCGGTGGTCAGGTCGCGGAAGTTGCGGCCGTCCTTCGTCTGGCGGGCGCCGGAGAGCAGGTCCTTGACCAGGTCCTCGATCGGGCGGGCCTTCTGCAGGTCCTCGTCGAACCACGCGTTATAGATCTGCAGGAAGATCCACTGCGTCCACTTGTAAAACTCCGGATCCGTCGTAGCGACGGCACGGCGACGGTCATGCCCCAGACCCAGCTGGTCGAGCTGACGGGTCATGTTCTTAATGTTCGCCTCAGTCGTCGTGCGCGGGTGCGTGCCCGTCTGGATCGCGTACTGCTCCGCCGGCAGGCCGAACGCGTCGTAACCCAGGGTGTGCAGGACGTTCTTGCCCAGCATGCGGTTGTAGCGCGCGTAGACGTCCGTGGCGATGTAGCCCAGCGGGTGGCCCACGTGCAGACCCGCGCCCGACGGGTACGGGAACATGTCCTGGACGTTGAGCTTGTCCTTCGGCAGCTCGGCCTTGCCCTCGGGTGCCAGCGGGCCAACCGGGTTGGGCGCGTTAAACGTGCCGTGCTCGCGCCAGTGCGCTTGCCACTTCTGCTCGATGGTGTTGGCCAGTTCGGCCGTATAGCGGTGCGGGGTCGCCTCAGTCATGGTTAGACAGTGTAGTTAAGGCGCATTGCTTCTCGACGACCCTCCACTGGCATGCCATTTCCCCAGGGATATCTTTTTCGGGCTATTTTGCGCCGGAAAAAGATATAGAAAAGATATAGCAACAGTTTTTCGGCATTTGCGCAGGTAGCAATTCTTTTGGATATCTTTGCGATATCTTTTAGGCCTTGATCCAACGCGTGCCGCGCCCCCGTGGTGGGCCTGTCGGGTCGATTGTTGCGCGGCCAAGGGAGCGCAGGTGGTACACCCGTAATTGTCCGCAATGCGGAGTCGCTGCAGTCAAGACACGGCTACAGTCGCGGGCATGAAGCTCTTCACCATCGGCTACAGCAAGAAGACTGCGGAGGAGTTCTTCGACATGCTCCGCAACAACGGAATCAAGCAAGTCGTCGATATCCGGCGCCACAACGCGAATCAGCTCGCGGGTTTTACTAAGCAGTCCGACTTGCCGTGGTTCCTCGACACCATCGCGGGCATCGGCTACACGCACGAACTCGCCCTCGCGCCCAGCGAGGACCTCATGCACGCGTATCGCAAAGAGGGGCTGCCGTTCGACGAGTTTGCGAAGAAGCTCCGCGCCGAGTTCGACGAGCGCGAGATGCCGAAACTCGCCGACGCCTCCGTGCTTCTCTGCTCAGAGCCCGACCCCGATGTCTGCCACCGTTCCGTGGCGGCGGATTACCTCGCCGAGCACAGCAGCGACGTCAAGGTCACCCACCTTTAAGCAGTTGCTTGACGACGAACCCACGCCACCACCGGATCCAGCAACCCGAAGTCCACCCGGTCAGTGTCTTTACCGTGGATGTTCACAGTGTCCTGCTCGCTGGGGGAAAGATTGCCCTTGGCTTTTAGCGCCGTGACCAGCCCTCGCATGAGCATCTTGTGCTTGACATTCATCTCTGAGTAATTCAGGCGGCCGGGGAGGTAGAAGCGCTCGACGGAGTCGGCACGGCCACCCAAGAGAGAGCGGGCGGGGTCGGTCTCGGATGCGTTCGTCGACATGCACGTGGTCACCAGCGCCACCGGCACGTCGGCTGGCAGCGACTTCACAAACTTCGCGCCGGCGTGCGACGGGCCGTGGATGGGGGAGAGGACCACCACCGGGCCGTCGGATTGAGGCGGGGATGAGGGGATCGGTTGCGCGGTGTCGTCGAGAAGCGATGCAAGCTCCTCGGCGTACTCGCGGGTCGAGCCATAAACGGTGGAGTAATAGATCCGAACCATGACTCTTATTGTGTCATCTAACCGGCGAACATTTGCCAGAAAGATACTCCCATAATGATCACACCGAGGCCGAACACGATGATGGTCTCGGGTTTGTTGGCAAAGCGGTGGAAGTCCTTCGCGTTGCGGAACAGCAGCATCGGCACGATGTACACCAGGAAGGTGATGAACACGCCGCCGACCACCGAGATCAGATCCAGGATGGACGGGTTGGCAATCGCAGCCGCGACCGTGGTCACGAACACGAACACGTAGATGCCCCAGCGCATGGCCTTCGGGCTGGTGCGCTCGGCGAAGTCCGGCGCGACCGCACGAACGAGGTAGGTCGTGCCTTCCTCTGCACCCATGACGTGGCCGAAGTAGGACGACGCAATCGCGCACAGGGCGACGATGGGGGAGAGCACCGCCAGGAGGCCGCCCGCGAGCAGAACATCCCGGTGCTGTCCTACCTGGCGAATGAAACCCACGCCCTCCCTAGTAGCCGTGTGTTCCAAACCACAGAGGAGTCTAAACCATTCGCCCGACGCGCGAGTGCTTATCGACGAACCGCCTACCCCGCCACCATGTCCCACACCGTCACGCCCACGATCACTAAGCCGAGCACGAACACGAACAGGGTGTCCGGGCGGCGGGCGTAGTGCTTGAACGCTGTCGCCTTGTTAAACAGCAGCACCGGCATGATGTAGACGAGGAACGCGACGAAGATACCGCCGACAACGGAGATCATGTCCAGAATCGACGGATTCGCCACCGCCACCAGCACCGCGGTGACGAAGACGAAGATGTTGACGGTCCAGCGCAGGGCGGTCGTCGATACGCGAGATGCGAAGCCCGGCGCGACAACGCGCACGAGGTAACCGGTGCCTTCTTCCGTGCCGAGCAGGTGGCCGAAGTAAGAGGTCACGATCGCACCGATGGCGATAATCGGGCTCATCCAAGCCATAAACGGCGTGTTCGTCTCGTTGGCCAGATACGACAGCACCGGCACGTTCTGCTCACGGGCGGCGTCCATGCCCTCGGCGCCGAGGGACAGCGCGCACGACCAGACGAAGAACATGGTGAACGACACCAGCATGACCGCCGTGACCAGTTCCACCTTGGACACTTCGCGCTCGACGGCACCGACGTCGTCGCCAAGCTTCTTCTGCACGTCGAGCGCGAACTGGCTCAGCGCCGCCATGTGGCTAAAGGAGAACACCAGCACCGGCAGGATCAAAAGAAGCCCCTGCCACACCGGGTACTGCGACTCGTAGGCGCGGAAGCTGTCGAGATCCCACGACGGGATGAGGTAGAGAGACACCGCCGCGAGCGCGATGATCAGCGGGTAGACCAGCACGTTTGCTAGCCACAGGGTGATTTTCTTGCTCAGGGCGTAGGCGCCGGTCATGATGCCGACGGAGATCGTCGCTAAGAGCCAGCGACTCATGTGCTCCCCGCCGAACTGGTTGACGATGAAACTGTCCAGCGTGTTCGTGATCGAAATGCCGTAAATCAGCACCGTGGGGTAAATGCCCAGCCAGTACAACACCGCGGAGACGAACCCGCGCTTGCGGCCCGTCAGCGCTGTGATCACCTGCAGCACGTCCAGGCCCTTCACCGGCGACGCCGACACCATGCGCGCGTACGTGCGGTGCGAGAAGAACACCATCGGACCGATGAGCAGCGTCGCGATCACCAGCGGCCAAAACCCGAAACTGCCCGCGTTGATCGGCAGGAACAAAATGCCCGCGCCGACGCCGGTGCCGAACAGGGTGATCACCCACCGCATGAACCCGCCGTCCGGCGCGTCGCCCTCGCGCTGTTCCTTGATCTGGTCGATATCCGCGTCCGTGAGATTATCGGCGTCGAATTCCGCGCGACCGAGCTTCAGATGCTCGTCGCTGTACTGCTCAGGCAGCTCCGCGTTTGTCATAACGCTTTACGCTACAGGGTTTTGGCAGCGCATCCCGTTAATTGCGACGGCCGGCACGGTCGGCGAATTCGTCGAGAAGTTCAAGCACATCGAGCGAGCGCCATCCACGCTGCCGCCGATCCAGCTGCGCCGAGGCAACAATCCCGTCGGCTTCAAGCCGTTCGAGAGCATTACGTGCGGTCTCTGCCGAAACGCCGAACTCGGCGGAAACAGCTGCAGTAGTGAGCACCGGGCGCTGGATAAGCAGGTCCAACACCCTCCACGCAAGCGCACCCGCACGGGCTGTGAGCAGGGTCTCCCACTCTCCACGAATCTGCGTGAGCTCCGAGGCAAGCCAGGCTCCGCGCCGAGCCGCTTCGATCGACGCACGCGCAAACAACTGCACAATGCCATCTACGTCACCATCGCGGTACCCATCCAACGCCGCGAAGTACCGCTCGGAATCTGTGAGCAGGCCGGCGGAAATTGGCAGTGCTGTGGTCGTCGCTAAGCCACGGCTTCGAAGTATGACATGAACCAGCGCTCGACCCGTCCGACCGTTGCCGTCGGCGAAGGGATGGATCGTCTCGAATTGCGCATGGGCGATGGCCGCCTGCGCCAGTGCGGGCACATCTTCACGCTGTATGAATTTGCCCAGGTCCTCCATCAACGCCTCAAGGTGGCGGTGGTGCGGGGGCACGAACAAGGCACCGGAGGATGAAAAATCGCTGCCGCCAATCCAGACCTGCTGGTCGCGCAGCCTCCCCGCAATCTCGGGCGCGGATTGCTCGAGGAGAATCCGATGCATCTCGACGATTCCCTGCACGTCTGCTTTCGCACTCTCGACCGCAGCAGCCATCTGTCGCGTGTTGGCCACAATCAGGTTCGCATTCGCGCTACCGCGGCCAGTCACTTCCGCTTCTAGCAATTTTCTTGCCGACGACGTGAGCTGCTCAATCCGGCTCGAAGCAACAGACTCACTTCGCAACAACAACGGTGTAAACGGAACAACCCGGTGCGCCTCAGCAGTGTCGAAGCGAACCGCCTCAATAGTTGCCGTGTCCAGAATCGTTTGGGTCTCCGGAGACAGCTCCACCTCCGACGCGGCAATCCTCGGCACCAGCGCAGCCTCGTATTGACGAGGCGCATTCCGCATCGCCCGCCGCGAGTAACCATCCGGCGATGGCGTCCACGGAAGCGTTTCACCGCTGATTTTGGGCCAAGTCATGGCTTTCGACCCTACCACCAAACTTATGACCTTATCTTTGGTGGTTTTAGCGGAACACCAAGGTTGGTCGGGGACCCTATGACGCGGCGCTAGCGCTTATCGACGTACGCTTGCCGCACCAACAACTCACGCACCGGCTCCTTCTCACCGAAGACGTAGAACCGGGCAAGCAGGTCGTTGAAGTGCTCGGCGACTGACGGGTCCTTCTCATCGAAGGGGACCGTAAGGAGCAGGCTCGACCCCTCGCCGAGAAGGTAACTGTTTGCAGCGAAGATCGCGGTGCGCTTGTCGCCGTCTTCGAACGGCTGCGCGCGGGCGATCTCGAGAAAGAGATCAACGGCCGCGTCTTTGCTGGTGTCGCTGTTGAGCGCCTCGGTGACCAGCATGTCCAACGCCTGCTCCGACACCGCCGACGGCTCGTGGCGACCGTAGCGGGTGCGCACGCCGATGCCCTGGTCGTCGGTACGCAAACTGCCCGGGTTGAGCGCGGCGCTTCGCGTCAGTGTGGCGTTGATACGTCGCAGGTAAGCAGCGCTTATGGGAGTTGCGGTGTTGCTAAGGATGAACTCGCCGGCTGCCTTAAGATCCTCGAGCAGGGCGAGGTCTCCGCGGCCGCGTACGCCGGTGGTGTCACCGGTTTCGAGGAACCGGGCCGTGGCGGGTCTGCTGGTGGAGAGGTTGTCGAAGACGACACCCGCGGTGAAGATGACCTCGAGGAGTTGGCCGACGTTCATGGGGCCTCCCGGTTCCGGCGGTTGGGGTTGATGGGATCGAGTGTAGGGGACTGGCTGCCTCGGCCCCCACCGCCGGCCGCCCGCCGCCCGCCGGAGCGGAGCAGTAGCTGGAAGTAACGGTCTCGGAAAACTGCGACCTGGGGTTTTGCGAGGCGTGGTGCGCTACTTTCAGCTATTGGTTGTGCACTTTTAGAACGGCAGGGCTCGTGCGGTCTCGGGCGGGAGTGCGCGACCGGCAACGGCGTGCTGTTCTCATCCCCGCGGGTGCGGGGCAGACCGTTAGCGAACGTGCGCTAAAAGGCGTTCAAAGGGCTCATCCCCGCAGGTGCGGGGCAGACAAATGCGGACGATCCGACCACCCCATCGCACGAGGCTCATCCCCGCAGGTGCGGGGCAGACATGCCCTTCCATGCCTGGTCCATCTCCTTCTTGGGCTCATCCCCGCAGGTGCGGGGCAGACGGAGGTCGCCGGCGTGCGACTGGATGGCGTGGAGGGCTCATCCCCGCAGGTGCGGGGCAGACAGGCGGCGCAGTTCATCGCGTCCCAGGCAAGACGGGCTCATCCCCGCAGGTGCGGGGCAGACGCTTCGAGCTTGGCGATTACGCCGGTGAAGTAGGGCTCATCCCCGCAGGTGCGGGGCAGACGCATGTCGTCGTATTTGAGCCATTGGGCGCGGGGGCTCATCCCCGCAGGTGCGGGGCAGACCTGCACGGTGTTCACCCCGACGGGGATGGGCACGGCTCATCCCCGCAGGTGCGGGGCAGACCGCCTCTGTGACGGCACCTACCAAGACCCGTTGGGCTCATCCCCGCAGGTGCGGGGCAGACACGGAGATTCCGTTCGAGAATCTGGCTGGCCAGGGCTCATCCCCGCAGGTGCGGGGCAGACCTCGTCCTCCACGGTGCTTAGTTCGGTGAGTAGGGCTCATCCCCGCAGGTGCGGGGCAGACCTGGCGTTGCAACGTGAGGTGTATGCCGCGGCGGGCTCATCCCCGCAGGTGCGGGGCAGACGGCCTCGGCGGAGGTCTCCTCCTTGGCCGCTAGGGCTCATCCCCGCAGGTGCGGGGCAGACGACCAAGGCCAAATCTACAAGGTGGCGCGGGACGGCTCATCCCCGCAGGTGCGGGGCAGACGTGCCAGTGTTCAACGGCATCAATGCCAAACTGGGCTCATCCCCGCAGGTGCGGGGCAGACGGCCTCGGCGGAGGTCTCCTCCTTGGCCGCTAGGGCTCATCCCCGCAGGTGCGGGGCAGACCAGCCTGCGCCATGCACCGGCCGAATCCTGCAGGGCTCATCCCCGCAGGTGCGGGGCAGACTTGATCGGGAGCGGGTGCATATCGGCGGGCAGGGGCTCATCCCCGCAGGTGCGGGGCAGACTTGGCGAGTTCGTCGGCGTAGTTTGCCCATTTGGGCTCATCCCCGCAGGTGCGGGGCAGACGTCCCCCGGCTTGGACTGGTAGTTCTTGACCAGGGCTCATCCCCGCAGGTGCGGGGCAGACCAGCCTGCGCCATGCACCGGCCGAATCCTGCAGGGCTCATCCCCGCAGGTGCGGGGCAGACTTGATCGGGAGCGGGTGCATATCGGCGGGCAGGGGCTCATCCCCGCAGGTGCGGGGCAGACTTGGCGAGTTCGTCGGCGTAGTTTGCCCATTTGGGCTCATCCCCGCAGGTGCGGGGCAGACACCGTCGCAGCACTCATCAAGGCGTACCCGCCGGGCTCATCCCCGCAGGTGCGGGGCAGACCCGGGCTGTAACGTCATCGACACCGCCCCGTTGGGCTCATCCCCGCAGGTGCGGGGCAGACCCGCGTCATACAGCCACGGCAGCGGCTTCTCCGGGCTCATCCCCGCAGGTGCGGGGCAGACCGCTAATCGGCGCTCTCGGCGGCCCGCTAGCCGGGCTCATCCCCGCAGGTGCGGGGCAGACGGAGTGGGAGTTAGGAGTGCCGGAACCGTAATGGGCTCATCCCCGCAGGTGCGGGGCAGACGTCACCCGCATCCACCACGAGATGACGCACTACGGCTCATCCCCGCAGGTGCGGGGCAGACTGACCTGCACCTTCCTTTGTCCGGCTTGGCCGGGGCTCATCCCCGCAGGTGCGGGGCAGACGTGATGTTGCCCTCGTTCACCCACGGCGAGCGGGGCTCATCCCCGCAGGTGCGGGGCAGACCCTGGTTCTTGACCTTCCGCGGCAAGTCCTCGGGGCTCATCCCCGCAGGTGCGGGGCAGACACCCACAACGGGAATTGAACCCGTCTCTCCACCGGCTCATCCCCGCAGGTGCGGGGCAGACCCAGACGCAACGATGACATTCCCGCGAAGAACCGGCTCATCCCCGCAGGTGCGGGGCAGACGAAGGAAGCATCATGGCGACACTTGTGAACCGGGGCTCATCCCCGCAGGTGCGGGGCAGACGTGAGTTCTACGTCTCCCAGGCCGGGGGTGATGGGCTCATCCCCGCAGGTGCGGGGCAGACGGCGACATGTTGGACTTCCGCATCCACTACGACGGCTCATCCCCGCAGGTGCGGGGCAGACTAAGGGCCGGGGTAGCTGTCAATGTTGGCGAGGGGCTCATCCCCGCAGGTGCGGGGCAGACTTCTCGGTCTATGCCGTGATTGCGGTGCAGCGGGGCTCATCCCCGCAGGTGCGGGGCAGACTTCAACCGCAAACAGGTGGGAATCAACACCGGGGGCTCATCCCCGCAGGTGCGGGGCAGACGTCCGTGAGGTGTTGCCGGATAGTGTGGAGCGGGGCTCATCCCCGCAGGTGCGGGGCAGACCCCAGCGTTCGGGTTCGCCACGGTAGCCGCCGGGGCTCATCCCCGCAGGTGCGGGGCAGACTCTGTTGGGGGTTTTCGTATATCGCCCGGCCCGGGCTCATCCCCGCAGGTGCGGGGCAGACTCTACTTCGTGCATGAGGTCGGTCCACAGCATGGGCTCATCCCCGCAGGTGCGGGGCAGACTTGTTTGTTGCAAATCTTTGTGTTGACCTGCTGGGCTCATCCCCGCAGGTGCGGGGCAGACGACTTCATGTACTCCATCGCCACATCCTCGGTGGGCTCATCCCCGCAGGTGCGGGGCAGACCTTCAACCCCTTAGCCCGGTACTCCGCAACCAGGGCTCATCCCCGCAGGTGCGGGGCAGACGCCCGCCACCGAGCTGTTCGACCGGATCAACGCGGCTCATCCCCGCAGGTGCGGGGCAGACCCTTGCCGACCAGCGACGTAGCACTGATCACAAGGGGTAAGGAGCCAACTTTGTCGAGCCACTAACAGGTTACCCCGCTGATGCGGGGAATGTTCTTGCCGCTCTTTAAATACGGCTCATCCCTAATCAACAGGGCGGTGCAGATCTTAGTGCATCCCCTCATCGGCTGCTTTTCAGCATTTTAACTATTTAAAGCGGGGCATTTGGGACACACAACACTCAAACTTCTGCTACAGTCTTGAGCTAACGGCAATCCTTTGGAGTTCATATGACAAACATGACAGGCTCACCCCGTCGCCGGGATAACTTCGAATCTTCGATTGATTCGTTCGTCGATAGGCTCAGCCCGCAGGCTCGCTCACTGTGGGCGAAATCAGGCGATGAAACTGGTCACCTCAGTCTGGCTCAGCACTTGATCGACTCCGCTTGTGTCGCTGCGGTGGTTTTTGACACGTATGTTTCGAACTCCCTGAAAGAAAACCTTGCCCAGAACCTGAAGCTTTCTGTTGAGGAAGTCCGGCAGCTCTATATCTGGCTAGCTGGCCTGCACGATTTGGGTAAGGGTACCCTTACTTTTCTGGGTCAGCTCGACATGAAACCGGAGTTCAGGCACCTTCTTTCGCGCGTCGCAGACGCTGGACTCCCCATCGCCATGAGCAAACTTGAAGCAGGCAGGAAGTCGATGCCGCACAGTGTTAGTTCGGGGTTGATTCTCCGGAACTGGTTGGAGGAGAAGGGGTTTTCGCGTCGTCAGGCTAACTGGGTGTCGTCGACAGTAGATGCCCACCACGGGGTGGCGTCGGGTGACGAACGCGACGCAATCGACAACGTGCTCTCCGAGTATCCGCCTGAATGGCGTGCGGTTCACAACGAACTCATCGATGCGATGACCGAAACGGTGGGTGTTCATGGTGTGCTGGAGTCGCTCAAGTCGCTTCGGAACCCCCTCGCCGCGGAAGCCCAAATCCTCACCGGGCTGATTGTGATGGCGGACTGGATTGCGTCGAATCCCGATGCGTTCCCGATGGTTGTCTCCGGAACCCAAACGCAGCGAGTAGAAAGCGGCATGCGCGCCATCGACCTCACCGTGCCGTGGAGCCCGGTGCAACTTAGCGACGACATCCACGACCTGTTCCGGAACTCGTTCGGCTGGCCTGCCACATTCCAGGCACGACCGATCCAACAGGCGATGGCCGACGTCGCAAAAACATGCACCGAGCCGAGTTTGATCATCCTGGAAGCGGAGACCGGCGTCGGCAAGACAGAGGCCGCGCTGGCAGCTGCGCAGATCATCGCTGCTTCCAACGAGGCGCAGGGGGTTTACTTTGCCGCCCCGACGATGGCTACAGCGAACGGGCTTTTGGAGCGCACCATGAACTGGGCCCGCAACACCACCGAATCGGGTGCGGTCTCATCGCTTTACCTCGCCCACTCTAAGAACCAGCTCTCCAAACCGTTTCAGAATTTGCGGTTCCAAGACATCGATGAGGATGCCAGCGACCCTTCCGCGGACGGTGAAGTGGTTGCCAGTTCATGGATGAGCGGGCGCCGACGTGGGCTCCTCTCAAACATCGTGGTTGGCACCGTCGACCAGGTACTCATGCTTGCGCTGAGGCAGCGGTATTCGATGCTCCGTCACGCGGCGCTCGCCGGAAAGATCATCATCTTCGATGAGATTCACTCGTACGGAGCCTATTCATCGGATTACCTCGCCACCACGCTGGAATGGCTCGCGCACTACGGCGCGACAGTCATCATGATGTCGGCAACGCTGCCGACCGACGAACGCGAGAAGCTCATCGAGGCTTACACCGGAAACTCTGTCGAGGAGCACTCTAACGCCTATCCACTCATTACCGTCGCCGGCGAAAGCTCCCTGCGGTACGTCACACCCGAGCAAAGTCCGACAAATCTCGAAGCTCGCATCACAATTATCGACGACACAATCACCGCCCTGGAAGAACTCCTTGGACGATTGCTTGTCGACGGCGGCGTGGCGCTCATCATCTGCAACACCATCGCTCGAGCCCAGGAAGTATACGGCGTACTCGACGCCACATACTCCAGCGAGGTCGAACTCCACCACGCGGGTTTTATGGCCTGGCAGCGTTCGGAAAAAGAAGACCGGATGCGGCACGAGCTGGGGCCGGACAGCCACCGTGGCGAAGGCAGGCCCTGGCGAAAAATTGTTGTTGCAACCCAGGTAGCGGAACAGAGTTTGGATATCGACACCGATGTTCTTGTCACCGATCTTGCCCCGATGGACCTGATTATCCAGCGCATCGGACGTCTCCACCGCCATGGACGCCCGGAATCGGATCGTCCAGAGCAACTGCGAAAGCCGCAGGTGTTCATCCGAGCGATCGAGAGTCTTGAGCCAGCTCCGACAATCAACTCGGGCGCTAACGCGGTGTACGACCCACTCGTTCTGCTGAAAACCCTCTTGCAGCTGCCGACCGTGTTCAAGCGGCCTGACGACGTCGCCACACTCGTCCAATCGACATACAGCGACCACCACGCCGTCCCTAAAGAGTGGGAAGGAGTGTGGGCGGAGGCGTCGTCGGAAAGCGAGCAGCGTATTGACCGGGCCCATCAGCGCTCGAAGTCCTTCCGGATTGATTCGCCGCTTGACACACATAGGCTGCACGACCTTTTCGGTGATCTCACCAAAGCGACGGTCCAACTCGGCGATGAAGAAAAGGGGGCAGCACAAGTCCGAGACGCTGAGCCGACCGTGGAAGTTATTCCGATACAACAGGCTGACGGTTTCTACACGCCCTTTGACCGGGAAGAACAGATCATCAGCGAGGTTCCCATGAGTTACAAGCAGGCATTTCAACTCGCATCGAGCACGGTGCGCTTGCCACTCAGGATGACGCGGTTCGACTCCGATTTTGAAGCCGTTATCGATGCACTCGAGCGTTCCACCCCAATGGAGTGGAACGACCACTACCTGTTGAAAGGGCAACTTGCCCTCTCACTAGATGCGAACGGCGAGGCTTCCTTAGGCAGATTCCGAGTCAAGTACTCACCCGAACTCGGATTGGAATCTACGTTCGATTCGAGCGATCCCGATGTCGAAGGGCGAAGTTAAATGAAAACCAAGCCACACCGCACACCAACACGAAGAAAGCGAAGGAGGTTGAAGAAATGAGCCAGCATCCGCAAACTCCGCCATCGTTTAACTTGCTGGATGAACCTTGGATCATTTGCACGACCAACGATGGCGCGGCAACGTTAAGCATCCGAGAGATCTTCGACGGCAGCTCAACGCCCGTCGCGGTGCTTGGAGATGCACCGACCCAGGACTACGCCGTTCTTCGTCTGCTTCTTGCAATCTTCTGGAGGGCCCAGCACCAGTCCGTAACACAACTGCGGAGTACGAAGGCCGGGCGCAGGGATTTCCGGTGGGAGGACTGGTTCGTCGATAAGCGCCAAACCCTGCTTAACGACGGACGCGACCAGTCCGTTTTGGACTACCTCACGGAGTACGAATCGCGCTTCGACCTGCTGCATGAGGAAACGCCGTTTATGCAGGTGGCAGGCCTTCACACAAAGAAGGGGACCAAGAACGACGTCTCTCGCATTGTCCCCGATGCGGAGCACGACTACTTCACCATGCGTACCCACGGCGGACGATCAAAACTTTCGTTTGCGGAGGCCGCACGGTGGCTCGTACATGCGCAGGCGTACGACTACTCAGGTATCAAACCTGGAGTTGAGGGAGATCCGCGAGTCAAGGGCGGAAAAGGATACCCCATCGGGCCTGGATGGTCCGGGATGACGGGAGGCACCGTTATTCGTGGCACCACGTTGCTCGAAACGCTGCTACTGAACTCCACCCCGGAAACGATTTACCTGGGTAACGCCGACGATCATCCCGTGTGGGAACGGGAACCAGATACCCCAAGTCAGCGCAACGACCGAGCAGGAAAACTCGCAAAACCGGATGCGCCATCCCCTCATGGCCCAGCGGACCTTGCCACTTGGCAATCACGAAGAATTCGCCTGTTCACGGAGGGCGACTCAGTCGTAAACGTGCTGGTGAGCAACGGTGATCAGATACCGGATGCCGGGAAGAACGTATACGGCGACCCGATGACCCCGTACCGGTACAGCCCCAACCAATCGAAGAAGGGGGTTGAGGCGTATTACCCGCGCCCGTACGACACGACACGAACGATGTGGCGGTCCCTGGATGCCCTGATCGCTACAAGCTCCGACCCCGGTTTCGGAGGGAAGAATCTCGCACCCAAGCGTCCTTCGAACCTGGTGAATCTCTCGGACGTTGCAGATGACCAAGGAACCGAGGAAGTCGCTGACCTCCACATCGTCTCGATGGAATATGGGCCACAGAGCTCGACCGTCGCCACGATAGTGAGCGCCAACATGGGTCTCCCGCTGCATCTGCTGAAAGACGACTCACTGTCTGCTGCCCACCGCCAGTACGTGCGTGATGCAGCTGAAGCAACGAAGGACGCCGCAATTTCACTCGGATGGTTTGCTGGCCAACTGAAAGTCGCAGCAGGTGGGGAATACGTCTTCGACGCCGACGTGGCCGACCGTCTGTACACAGTTCTCGAGCCCAAGTTCCTGACCTGGCTCCGCAACCTCGACGTTTCAGAAATAGGCAAAGAGGCGACTGCTTGGCAATACGAAATCGAAAAGCAGGTGCTCGACATTGCCGACGAAGCCGTCCGAGGTGCAGGACAGCGGGCACTCGTTGGCCGCGTCGTGGACGCACAAGATGACGACTCCGGGCGGATTGTGAATGCGGGTTCCCTTTACCGACAGTTGCGCTACCGCCTGAGTAAGGATCTGCCTCTCATCAAACGCGACAAGTCAACCGATCAGACCCGGACCGCAAAGACCTCCGCGGAACAAGGAGAAACAGCATGACAAAACCGACCCTTCACTTCAGCGTTGGGAACACCGCTTCATCCCTCCAGCGAAGCTATCTGGACCGAGCCGAAACTGCAGCTGGCGCAGACGCACGACGTGTTCTTGCGGAACTACGCCAAAGTGCAGCCCGGAGTTTCAGCGCCGATCCTTTGGCTCTGCAAAAGGTGCTCCTTCTGCTGGAGCCGCCTCTAAGCGACGAGGAGCTCGGCCGCGGCGATGATCCCTCTCCTTCGGAATTAGCGGCCTATAACGCGCTCACTTTGTTCGCCCAGCACATGCAGAGTGCAACGAAACCAGTGCATACGACGGAATGTTCCTTTGCCCGTGCGTGTGGTCGCTTGCAGACACTGAGCGAATCCAACTCGATCAAACCCCGGTTTGACGCGATGCAGTCCGCGCGTGACGAGGCGTCCCGAGTGCTGCATCTGCGTTCTCTTGTGACGCTGCTTCGAAGCAAGGAGCTCGCATTCGACTACGGCAGTTTCGCCCGAGACTTGCGTTCACTTCAGTACCCCGCGCGTCGCGAGGGCGTCCTGCTCCGCTGGGGTAGGGACTACGCAGTCGGAACGCTTCGGCCAAAGGCACAACGCGCCGCAGAAGCCGAACCAGAAATCACTTCCCCCTTCGCAAACTCCTAGACACCTCAAGAAAGGTTCACCATGTCCATCGTTATTGATATTCACGCACTGCAAACCGTCCCGCCATCCCTGATCAACCGCGATGACACGGGTGCACCGAAGTCTGCGATTTTCGGTGGTGTCCCACGCCAGCGTGTGTCATCGCAATCCTGGAAGCGCGCTATCCGCCGCTACTTTGAAGAGAACTTTGACGCTCAGCAGATCGGTGACCGCTCGAAGCGCCTCCCGGAGAAAATCGCCCAGCGACTCATCGACGCAGGTGTCGAGCAGGACGAAGCAATCAAACGTGTAGAAGACCTGTTCAAAGCAGCCGGCATCAAGACCGCGATTGAAAAGCCGAAGAAGAACGATGATTCGGAAGAGAAGCCCAGCCCGTACCCGCGTACTGGCTACCTGCTGTTCCTCAGCCAGCAACAGATCGATCGTGCCGTAGAGGAACTGCTCGCGCGAGATGGCGAAAAGCCTTCCAAGGCCGAGGCGAAGGCAATCCTCGACACTGATCACTCGGTGGATATGGCAATGTTTGGTCGCATGGTCGCCGACGATGCCGCCTACAACGTCGATGCTTCGGTTCAAGTTGCACACGCCATCGGTATCCACGGGTCCACCCCGGACTTCGACTACTTCACGGCAGTAGACGATCTTGCCGAGGAAGGCGAGGAGACCGGTGCGGGAATGATCGGCACGGTGCAAATGATGTCGTCGACAATGTACCGCTACGCAACGATCAACTTCGACGGCCTTCGCAAGAACTTGGATTCTGTCGATACTGCGCGTCTCGCAGCCGAGCACTTCATTGAGGCATTCGTGAGTTCCATGCCCACCGGGAAGATCAACACCTTCGCAAACCAGACCCTCCCGGAACTCGTTTATGTGGCCGTCCGTGATACCCGACCGATCTCGCTAGTCAACGCGTTCGAAGTTCCAGTCGAAGCCAAGCAGGGTGCGTCTCGCCGCAAGGTGGCGTCGGACCGTCTCGCACAGGAAGCACGTGATGTGGAGTCCGTCTATGGGTTCAAACCACTTGCGGCTTACGTCATGGGTATCGGTGAAACAGCCGATTCTTTCGCTGAACTCGCGGAGAAGACCACCTTGCAAGAGCTGACGCAGAACATTAACGAAGTTCTCGAGCGCGTCGTGGGTGACCAGTAATGACACACTCCTTACTCCTCCTGCTTAAAGGACCGATACAGTCCTGGGGCGATGAAAGCAGGTACAAGACGCGAGCGACTGCGACCACCCCAACGAAATCGGGAATCGTCGGACTGATCGCAGCTGCTCAAGGTCGCCGACGCACCGATGACATCGAGGACCTTGCCAAATTGCGCCTTGCGGTCCGCGTCGATCAGTCCGGCAGTTTGCTGCGCGACTATCAGACTGCGCAGCCTTGGCAAACGCGTCCGCAAGACCCTGCACAGCTGGTCACTCGCTACTTCCTCTCGGATGCAGCGTTTGTGGCTGCGGTAGAGCACGATGACCGACCACTGCTTGAAAGCATGGCCGAGTCGCTCCGGAAACCCACTTATCCGTTGTTCATGGGTCGTCGTTCCTGTCCCGTGCATCCTGGGCTGGTGATCGGTATCGACGACTCCGATGCTGAAACCGCACTTCGCAGTCATAAGACCTGGTACGCGAACGATATTCATAAGCAACAGGCACCGAAAGAGGTGTCGCTCGCGCTGTACCGCGACGCGAACGGTGCTGAACCCGGTGCGGTTCCGCGGCAGGACGTCCCACTTTCTTTTGACCCCAAGCACAGGCGCTACGGGTGGCGGGATGTCGTTCGCTGCACGGATGTTGTGCTTGACAACCCGCACGGTGTCGAAGAGTCTGTCGGCACTGATGAGTTCTTCGAGGCGGTGGTTCGCGCGTGACAACGTTGACTCGTATCTCTCTCAACCCCGCACGCAGACAGGGCGTAAAACTCCTCACCGACCCCCAGGCCATGCATGCTGCGGTCAGGTCGGCCTTTCCACCCGACATTTCGCAGACGGACGCTCGTGTGCTTTGGCGAGTCGACAAGCGACCGCATGAGCATGTGCTTTACATTGTGGGGCCGGAGAAGCCGACGGGGGCGCACATTGTCGAACAGGCAGGCTGGGACACGCGCCCAGCTCAGTCAGCCGACTATGAGCGTTTTCTTTCGGCATTGACCCGGGGGCAGCGTTGGCGTTTTGAGCTCGTCGCCAATCCCACGTATTCCGAACCTCGTGAAGGAAAGCGTGGCAAGGTGAAACCCCATGTATCCGCTCGAAATCAGCTCAACTGGTTGTACAAACAGTCTGAGCGAGCCGGCTTCTGCCTAGCGCCGCGTATCGACGACACCGTTGCCGACGAGGAACGCGCACGGTGGAATGTCGCAGACCAACCACAGGTGCTCGAACGGTGGACGGACGTGTTTCGACGCGATAAGAAATCTCGTAACGCGCCACCGGTCCGTATTTCTAAGGCACGGTTTGTCGGCACGCTCGAAGTAACCGATCCTGACCGTTTACGGACCACTCTGACTCAAGGAATTGGTCGCGGGCGCGCCTACGGTTGTGGCCTGCTTACCCTCGCACCGGTGAAGTAATGGCTGCCACCCCGCAAGAAGTCCCTATTGCGAGACAGGCTTTGTCCCAGATGGGCAACCGTATCTCGTTTCTGTACATCGAACGCGCCACCGTCAACCGAGACGGCAATGCGCTTACGATCACAGACCAACGAGGCGTTGCCCATGTCGCCGCCACGCAACTGGCTGTTCTGCTCCTCGGACCAGGAACCCGGATTACCTACGCCGCCATGGCACTTCTTGGGGACGCCGGCGTGTCGACTGTGTGGGTAGGGGAGCGCGGCGTGCGTTACTACGCGAGTGGTAGACCACCTGCGAAGTCATCGAGAATGGCGGAGTTACAAGCGGAAATAGTCACGAACCAGAGAAAGCGGCTTGCCTGCGCAAAGCGGATGTACAGCCTGCGATTCCCTGGAGAGGACCTCACCGGGCTTTCTATGGCGAAGCTCCGAGGCCGCGAGGGGGCACGGATGAAGAAGGTCTACGCCCGCGAAGCGGAACGAGTGGGAATTAATTGGAACCGGCGCGCCTATGATCCGAATGACTACGACTCTTCCGATCCGATCAACCAAGCGTTAACCTCCGCTAACTCGGCCCTTTACGGCATCGCGCATGCAGTTATCGCCGGGCTCGGTTTTGTGCCCGCTCGGGGTTGTGCATAACGGGACCGATCGCGCGTTTGTGTACGACATCGCGGACCTTTACAAGGCGGAGATCGCCATACCTGCAGCATTTGATGCGGTAGCGTCCGGAGCGATGAAGCCTGGCGTTGCTGTAAGACGACTCGTGCGCGATGCGGTTGTGGAAAAACGGCTCATGCCGAGAATGGTCAACGACCTCAAATACGTCATGGACGTGACCGATGAAGACACATTTTCAGACGCCGAACTGTTCCTGTGGAGTGAATTAGAAGTCATCGCCTCCGGCGTAAATTGGTCAGAACAAGAGGCCACACCATGATGGTTCTCGTAGTCACTGCGTGCCCTGCCGGTCTGCGCGGAGACCTCAGCAAATGGTTGATGGAAATCGCGCCGGGAACCTTCGTCGGTAAACCATCCGCAAGGATCCGCGAGCTGCTCTGGCAACGAACGACCGACCTGGTGAAAGACGGACGGGCTCTGCTGGTTTACTCCAGCAACAATGAACAGGGGATGGAGTTTCGCACGCACAGGTACGACTGGACGCCTACTGACTATGACGGCCTCACGCTAATGGTTCGCCCCAGCGCACCACACTCTTATGCCCGCCGAACGGGGTGGAGCAACGCGCGACATCAGCGCAAGCGCTACAAATCAAGATAGACCCCAAACCAAATGTTTCACGTGGAACAAAAGAAAACCGGCCGTGCCCCTTCCGAGGCACCGGCCGGTTTCCCACGCAACGGCTGCTAGCGGCGGATCATGTCGATGTAATCGTCAACGTATTGCTTCAGGTCGACCCCAATGAAGTCCAGCAATGTCGCGATGAGACCAACGATTCCGAGCGCACCCAGCAGCGTCAGCAGTACGCCCAGCGGGGTGATCGTCGCACTGGAGCCAACGGTCAGAGAGCTGCCCTCGTTCGGACGCGGCTGATCTGCAGTAGCACGCGGTTCAGTGGTCACTGTCTCCGTGACGCGCTCGTCCGCCTTCTCCACGGTCGACGTCGCACCCGGCAGGACAACCGTCGTGGGGGTGACAACCGTCGTCGGTACTTCACGGGTGACCGTGGTGCCCGGCGCGGTGGACACCGTGGTCGCGGTGGAGACGACGGTAGTCGGCGTGGCCACAGTGGTCGGCTCGACAACGGTGGAGAGCTCCTTGACCGTTTCCGTGACGCGCTCGCCCGGCTTCTCCACGGTCGACGTCGCACCCGGCAGGACAACCGTGGTCGGAACCTCACGGGTGACCGTGGTGCCCGGCGCGGTGGACACCGCAGTCGCGGTGGTGTTGCGTTCCACGGTCGTCGGCACGGTCACCGTCGTCGGGGTGACAACAGTGGTGGGGACGACGGTCGTGCTCGGGGCGGTGATTGTCGTCGGCACGGTGACGGTGGTGGGTGTGACCACGGTCGTAGTGGTAGTCACAGTCTCCGGTGTCGAAGTTGCCGGCTCCTCAAACGTGAAGGTACGGAACGCGCTGTAGCGCGGGTCGGCCGCGGCACCGTCCTTGTCCGGTCGCTGCGAGCGGGCGTACCAGAGGTACTCCGCGCCCGGCTCCAGGCTGTCCCATTCGAAGGTAGCCTCCGTGCCGTCAGCAACGGATGCGGAACCGAGCTCCGTCGGCGCGCTGAACGCCGCAATACCAGAGGTGGACACCTGCTTGTCGTACTGCAGGTCCGCCTCGTAGACGAACTCGTCGGACTCCGGCGTGTAGCCGAGGTCGCGCGGGTCGTTCTTCCACGGTTCGAAGGACTGCAGGCGCGGCGAGTAGGCGTTCGCTGCGACCAGGCCCGAGTCGAGGTCGAACTGGTAGAGGCGGGTGTACAGCGCGTCGCGTGCGCCATCTTCCTCGTAGGACTGGTAGTCGGCCACCGTCTCAATGACGTGGGTGCCGTCCTCACGCTCGGTCACACGCTGGCGCACGCCGTGCAGGTGGCCGGAAAAGACGAGCACCACGTTGGAGTAGGGCTTGACCAGGCGCTCGAAGAGCAGGTCGCCCTGCGCAGTCCAACGGCCGTTGCCCGGGTTGGATCGTTCGTCCTCTTCCGGGCGCAGGTACTCGTGGGTGCTGAACACCACGTTGTGGCCCGGGTGGTCCTTGATCACTTGCTCCGCCCACTGAATCTCTTCCTCGGAGGAGTCGAAGCCCATCTGCAGCATGAGGAACTTCGCGCCGTCACGCTCGACGGTGAAGTAGTTCGACGCCATGCCGTCCGGGCCGTGGCCGCCGAACCAGGGGTCGGACTCGTAGCGCTCGGCGGGGAAGTACTTGTTAAACATCTCGTTCGACGCGCCCCACACGTTGTCGTGGTTGCCCGGCAAGATGCCGTACGGCATTCCGGCGTCTTCGAAGATCTTCATAATCTTAGATGCGCGTTCGAACTCGAGCACCGCACGATCCGGCTCCTGGTTGCCGCGCAGCCAGTTCTGAATCACGTCGCCGGTGTGCACGGAAGCGATGATGTCGCGCGCGTCCTTGTTGGCTGCCAGCCACGCGATCATCTGGGTGTACGAGGTCGGGTTCTGCTCGGTCAGATACTGCGAGTCCGTCACGTGAGCGATGGTCAGATCGTACTCGCCCGGGGTCTTGAACTGCTGGTTCGTCTCATCGTCGGAGTCCGAGAACGGATCTGCCACGCGCTTGCCGTCTTGGACCAGCACGTCAACCTTGCCGTCGCGGTAGTAGTCGCTCACAGCACCAGTGCCGACAAGCGTGATCTCGCTGCCGTTTTCGCCGGCGCCCGTGTCCACGCGGTCCCACGCGTTCGTGGTGTGGTTGTAGAAATACATCTGTACCTCGTGGCGGTCGCGGGACTTGCCAGTCCACGCGATGGACACCGAATCGCCTTCCGGCTGCTCGACGGCCAGTTCGAAGCGTTGGTAGGGGAAAGCGCGGCCAGCGTCACGCGCGGCTTCGTCCATCTTCGTCACGTCGGCAGCGCGTTTCTCGTTCTCGCCCACGCGGGAATCGAGTGCCGCAGTCGACGACGCGCCGATGAACCCGGCCGATTTCGCCCAATCGATCTTCGCTGCCTTCGCGCCGTACGCGGTCACGTCCGCATCGCCGGTACCGGACACGGTCATGGTCGAGGAGCTCTCGCTTAGCGACGACACCGGCGTCCGCTTCGCACGCTCCACCTCCACCGGATCCAACGACCCCTCTACCGGCACCGTCACATCGCGGTACTCCGGACCATCTGCTGAGCCCGGGGTCGCAGGCGCGGTGAAGAAGTCCGCCCAGTTGTTGCCGGTCGCCTGCACACGGTGCCAGGCGTAGCCGTGCTTCTGTGCCTCCTCGATGGAGGTAAACCGCATGCGCCGGTCCAGCGGAACACCGGCAGTAGAGCACGGGCCTTCCGGCGCGTTGGTAACGGCTCCGACGTCGTCGTAGTACACGCCCACAGCGTCGAGGAGGGTGCCGGTGCCGTCGGTAAGCGTTGCGCCGTAGCCCTCCTGCTCGAAGGTGGCGTCGGTGCTCAGCGCACCATCGACCCCGGCCTCCGGACGTGCGACGGTGAGTACGCCGCCCGGCGCCAACTTCATGCCTTCCGGCACGATCGCGGCAGGATCGAGCATGCGGCGGCCCTTGGCGTCGCAGTAATCCACGCGCATGCCAGACAGGTCCGCCTCCTTGTGGCCACGGTTGATGATCTCCACATACTGAGCCTGCTGCCCGTTCGGGCCGCCGGCGGCGATCTCGTTGATCACCACGTCGCCGAGCTTCGGCTTCTGCGGTTCAATCGGCTGCACGTCGGTGGTGTACTCGCCCGGAGTGCGCGTTGCGCGGACGAAGTCTTTGGCGTTGTCGCCGGTCGTCGATACGCGCTGGTAGGACTCGCCAGAGCCGAAATCGAGCGTGTTCGCCAGCGGGCTACCGGTGGTGCACGGCGAATCAACACGGTCGAACACGCCGACAGAATCGACGATGTTCAGGTCGCCGTCGACCACCATCACGCCGAACCCGGCGTCGGCGTTGAAGGAGGTGTCGTAGGTCGCGTCCGGGTTCTGAACCGTGGAGTCCTTCCCGGAGCGCGCTGCGGTGAACACCTCACCGGGCGCCATCTCGCCGTCCGGCAGCGTCAACTGCAGCATGTCCTTGTACACGCGGCCGGTGCCGGAGCAGCGGTACACCTGCCACCCGGTGACGTCGACAGGCGTATCGCCGGTGTTGGTCAGCTCGAGGAAATTGTCGCCCGTGCCGCCCGGGCCACCGTTGGTGAGCTCCGTGATCTTCACCGGGGAATCGACCCGGCGGTGCACCGGAGCCTCAGCGTTACGACGACCCGGGGTCCGCTCCGCAACAACAAAATCGCGCCGATCATCGCCGGTGATGTCCACGCGCTGCCATGACTCCCCGATCAGACCGTTGAGTACGCCAGGCAGGGGAGCGCCGTTCGCGCAGAAGCTCTCCACATCCTCGCGTGCCGACCCGACGCGGTCCACAATCTTGCCGTCCTGGTCGAACACCAGGAGGCCGTACTGGGTGGCGAAGGAAATGCCGAAGGTCTGATCCTGCGCTGCCCGGATGTCGGCGCCAGCCTGACCGGAACGGCCTGCGGTGAGACGCTGCCCCGGCTCCAACACGACACCATTGAGCTGCTCAGCAGACAGCTGCGGGACAGAAGCGCGCACGCCGGTGCCGATGCAGCGATACACAGTCCACCCCGTCATATCCTGCGGCTGATCGCCGTAGTTTTGCAGCTCGAAGAAGATGTCTCCGTTGCCGCCCGGGCCGGTATTCGTCATCTCGGAGACGAGCACGTTCGGTCCACCCGTGGTGTGCGGTTCCTCGTGCGTGTACTCCGGCTCCCGCTCCTCGACCTCATCGCGGACCGCGATCGCGTTCGGCGTGCGCTCCGCAGCGGCAAAGTCCGTCGCGTTGTCGCCGGTGTTCGAGGTGCGCTGGTACGACACGCCAGCCTTGGCGTCCAGGCTGGCGTAGGGCAGCGGGTTGCCGTCGGCGGCCGCGGAATCCTGGTTGTCGGCCCAGGCGACACGGTCCCAGACGGCTCCGGTGGCGTCGTAAAGCACAACGCCCGCAGCGCCATCGGTGAAGTTGCGGCCGTTCTCGTCGCGCGGCACAACAAGCGCTTCGCCCGGCGCGAGCTTGTCCGCCGGCATCTGGCTAGCCCACGTGTAGCCTGCGAAACGCCGCCCGAACTGGTTGACCACGTCAATGCGCAGATCTGCGATGTCCACATCTTGCTCGCCGTAGTTGGCGATCTCGATCAGGCCCTCACCGTCTGGGCCGGTATGCGCTACCTCGGAGATGAGCACGTCACCGCGGCGCGGCGCAGGGGAGGGTTCAGTGGCATTCGAGTTGCCCGGAGTGCGTGGTGCCCGGATGAAATCGGCAGCGTTGTCGTTGGTGTCCTTGATGCGCTGGAAGCTCTCGCCAGCCGCGGAGTCCGTGGTGTTGGCGAGCACGGTGCCTTCACCGCAGTCCTGCTTCGCAGTTCCCGGGAACTGGATGGCGACGGCGTCGACGGTATCCCCGTTCTTGTCGCGCAACAGCGCACCGTAGGACTCGTTAGCCAGCGACGTGCCGTAGCGGGCCTTCACGTCAGCATCCGCAAGCGTGGATTGATCGTGCTTTCGCGCGAACAGCCACGTCTCACCGGCCTCGATCGTGCCGTCGAGCTCGTTTTGCGGGCCGGACGCCACGGATCCGCTACCGGTGCAACGGAAGAGCTGCCACCCGGTCACGTCCACCGGCTCGTCACCCCAGTTGGAGATCTCGATGAAGTTGTCGTGGTAGCCGCCCGGACCACCGTTAGCGATTTCACTGATCACAACCCCGTTGGTCTGCTGCGCCTGTGCAGGCACAACATTCACCACGGCCGGTAGTGCAACGACAAGGCTTGACGCCAAAGCCGCGCAGCCACGCACCGCGCGCTTCCTAATTCCCATATCCAGTTCCTCTTTTCAGCAAACGACGCGTCCCACGGTGGGGCGCACGGGAGGGAATGTAGGCGGTTAAACGAAACCTTGGTTTACCTTAAAGTAAATTATAAATTAACTTAATAATTTGCTGCTACCTCGTTTTATGTTCGAGTGTCCCTCATGCAAATACTGCACAGCAGCGCGCCACTTTTCGACGATCTTCCCGTGAACAAAACTTCCGACACAGTATGTTTCACGTGGAACATCACGACGCCGCCGCAGCCAACGCCCGCGCCACCGCCAAGTCCTCCCACGGCATGCCGACCGTCTTAAACACGATGCGTCGGCTGGTGTTCAACGAAACATTGCCGCGGACCACGTCGGCCATGGACACGACGTCGTCCCACGCAAGCGCACCCTCCTCAACAGCGATGGCGACATCGCCGGCCTCGCGCTTGGCGGCCTCGAGATCCTCGACAATCACCTGCGCTCCGTCCAAAACGTCAGTGGCCAGTTCGCGCGTATCGGTGGTGTGGGCGCCGACGGCAAGCACGATGGCGTCGTCGCGAAGATGCTCAGCGCTCAGGATCGGGGAAGGCGACGAGGTCGCGGTGACCACCAGATCAGCACCGGCCACTGCCTCGTCGGCCGCGGCTGACCCAGCCTCAACCCAGGGATACGCAAAACCGTCCGGTCGGGTCCGGGAGACGAACGTGCACGAGACGTCAAGGAGATCTTCGAGCGTTCTGGCGTGTCCGTGGCCCTGGGCGCCGGTGCCGAAGATGACGGCGTTTACGGGGTCGTCGAGAAGCGAAAGCACCCCGGCGACGGCGACGGCGGGGGTGCGGAGGGTGGTGAGCGCGGCGGCGTCGATAAGCCACTCCGGCGTGAGTGTTTCGCCGCCCATGAGCAGGTACGAGCCCTGGACCAGCGGGACGTCCACGGTCGAGCCCGGCGGCTGGATGCCGAGCACCTTCACGCCGACTGCGCCGTCGAGCGCCGACGGGAGCAGGTGCATCTCGCCGTGGGGGAAGGCGACCTTCTGGCGCTGCGGGTCAGTAGCGGGGTCAAAACCGCTGAGCAGCGCGTCGCGCACGGCCTGCACCGCGGCGGCGGGGGAGAGGGTAGCCATTGCTTCGTCGTAGTCCACGTAGCGCATGGCGACCAGTGTAGGGCAGCGCCGCTTTCCCGATTAGGCGCTAGCGAGCTTTTGCACAACCCAAGCATTTAAGGAGACGCCTTCTCGCGCCGCGTCCACAGCCAACTTGCGATGCAAAGAACTACTGACTCTGACGTTGAACCGACCGGAGAATGTGCGCTCACCGAAAGGTTGTGGAACTACTTCCCCGTTGGCCTCTAAGTCTGACAGGACCTCGGCTACCAGATTGCGAAGTCCCTCCTGAGAGCGGCCTGCGTCGTCATCCATCCAGCTCAGAGAAGGGAACTCGGCGACCGTAGAGACGAACTCCCCGTCTTCCTTGGACCAAAATGTTTGGTACGTGTATTTTTCCGCTTGCGTTGCCATCGATTATTCGCACCCTTCCAGCTTCTTTACTGCTGCAAGCACCTGTTTCACCTGATAAGGCTTTGCTTGTCCGCCACGATTTTGAATATTCACACGTGGATCGCCGGGCCACGGAGTTCTATACGTTTCGTGGTCACCTCCACTACTTGGCCTCCGTTCAAAATAGTGGTCGCATACCTTTCGCAGCTCCACGAATCGGATATTTTTCGTGGAACGATCCATCTTCCTCAAGATTTTCTCTACACTGTCCCCCACAGCTGAGACAGTACCATGGATAGTACTACTCGGGCCCCAGAATTCATATCCGGACGCGGAACATCTTCGAATATCAGCATTTTTCAAAGCCACTAGACACACACCGCCCCCATGGTCTATATTCGTCTTCGGAGCCCCTCCGCCCACGGTCCCACCCCCCGAGAACCGGAAGAGCACTCACCCACCCCCCCCATTTAGAGTGCGAGTGGCGGAGGGGTCTCCACCTTTTTTCGAACGGGTACAGACATAGAAGTAACCCGCCACTGCGGGTTAAGGGTCAAAATGTGTGTCCGGAATTGGTGATTTCTGGTATCTGACCTTTGTGTTTTCCGGAAATATATGCCCCGAAAGCATATATCCGCTGTTGTGGTCGTATATCCCCGGTGTGGCGTGGTTGTTGTGGTAGGCGCCGGTGGTGTGGTGGCTCAATGCCGAGGAACCAACCACGCTGCCACTGCGGCGGCGAAATGAAACGCAACGGAACAACATCCAAGGGCACCACTCGGTGGCGGTGCAAGATCTGTGGTGCGTCAACCACCAAAAACCGCAGCGATATCACCTACGCAGCGGTGTTTCAACAATTCATCGCCCACTGCACATCGACCACCGCGCTGAGGCCGCTCGCAGAAGACGCTGGAATCAGCCACTCCACCATGAAACGGCGGTTTTCGTGGTACTGGCTCATTGACGTGCCCGATCCCACCATTGGGCACGAAGGCCGGGTCTACGACCAGATCTTCCTTGACGGCACCTACACCGCCGGCGGATGTCTCATTGTGGCCGCCACCTTGGATCACGTCATCGCCTGACACTGGTGCAAACGCGAAACCACGCGCGACTACCAGCAACTGTGCGAACGCATCCCCGCGCCCCTGATCGCCGTGATCGACGGTGGCCAAGGTGCGGCCACCGCGATCAAGACGTGCTGGCCCACAACCAAGATCCAACGCTGCCTCGTCCACGCCCAACGCGTGGTACGCCGCTACACCACCTCACGCCCGCGCACCGATGAGGGACGGGCGATCTACCAACTCGCGCTCAACCTCACAAAGATCACCGATCTTGACGAGGCGGCCGCGTGGGGTGCCAAGCTCCACGAATACGGCAACGTCTACCGCGACTGGATGAACCAGAAAACGTGGACCACCGACCGTTGTACGAAACAACGCAGCTGGTCGTGGACGCATGAACGCACCCGCAAGGCCTACAACAGCCTCAACCACCTCTGACGCAACAACCTACTGTTCGTCTATCTCGACCCACCCGATGGTGTGCTCGATTCCAGCCGGATCAAATCGACCACGAACAGTCTTGAAGGCGGGATCAACGCCCAGCTGAAACTGCTTGCCCGCACCCACCGCGGCAGATCCGGGGAGCACCAGCGCCGGATGCTGGAGTGGTGGCTCTACCTCAAGGCGGAACTGCCTGACGACCCGGTTGAGATCGCCAGGCAGTCCAACTGGGGCCAAGACCAACTCGCCAAAGTATCCACCCTGACCCCACAACGAGAACCAAGCCGACCACGAAACCGGACGACCAGCCCTCTACGACAACGCTATCGACACCAACTACACACACTCAATCGGCATCCAAAAAGGCCACATCTAACCCCACGACACGCCGACGCCAGACACACATTTTGACCCTTAACCCGCCACTGCGTGTTCTCAGTGGCGGGTTACTGCTTCGAATTTCTCCTGCGCTTAAGTATAAACACGGATTAATAAAAGGAAAGGCCCGTTACACGTTTGTGACTAAAGTCACCTAAATCCAATATAAGCGAAGGCTTAGAAACTCGAGCTCCCGCCGCCCGCGCTGAAGCCCGACGAGGACACATTGCTTGACGACGACGCCTGCGCCGCCTGCTCCGCCTGCACATTCGACTCGTGCCAGGTGTGCATGTGCACGTAAGGGACGTACCCGCCGTACCAGAACCCACTCTCGTAGACCGCCGGCGCCTCGAGCTTCTCGCGCTCCTTGACGTCGCTGAACTGCTTCTTCTTCACCTCGTCGAGAATCACGCGGTAATCGCCGAGCATCCGCGTGAAATCGTCGAGGTAGGTGGGGGAGGTCGGGTCCGCGTCGAGCGCCTCCACGCGCTGCATCAGCGTATCCAGTTCGCGCCGCAACCCTTCGTCCTTTACATCGCTGCGTGCGCGGAGGACGTCTTCGCGGATCGTCGCTAAGTCAGCCCGGCGCGTCGCGGCGTCGCCGTGTTCCACACCGAACAGTCGGTCGATGTTGTCCTCTGCGGTGGAGGTGTGTTGGACCGACTCGGCGGCGCTCGCCAACTGTTTGCGGTGCTTGTACACGTCCTTGTCGTCGTCCATGTTGATCGAGCCGAGCCCGCCCGCGCCGTGCACTACCTCGTTCATGCCGAGGAAGCGGTCGCGCACCTCGGCCCACTGGCGGCGTAGTGTCTCGTCGGCAAACGCGGAGGACAGCGAGTTCGCGCGCACGTCCACCTCGTCGAGACGCGACGCGAGCCGCGTGTACTCGCCCGTGACCAGGTCGTAGTCCTCACGCGCTTGCGCGATTGCTTTACGACGACTCCCCCGCACCGCAACCCCAATCCCACCAATTCCCGCCGTCGCACCGGTCCCACCCAGCCCGAGAGCAACCATTGCGCCGGTCCGCTCCGAATGCGCCGCATCCACCCTGTACTGCGCGAGCGCATCCGCGTCCATGGCCTGGTTCGCGGTGCGGAAGAGGCCGGAGGGGATATTGCCTTCCTTCACGCCGGGTTTCATGGCGTCGAGGAGGGCTTCGCGGTGGGATTCGTCGTTAAGCAAGAGCTCCTCGGTGACGTCGTCGCCGCCGTAAATGAACGCCTGGCGCGGATCCAGCCCGACGCCCACGATGAGCACGCCGTCGCGCGGGCGGCCGTTCTCGCCCTTGGACTGATCGATCAAATCCGGGTGCTCGGTGCGCAGGAGCTCCTCGACGTCGTCCATGATGTTCTCGTGGTTCGTCTTGAACACCATGTAGTGGAGGTCTGTGACCACCGCGGGGGCGTCGATACGCGCGGTGTCGCGCTCGAGACGGGCGCGGTCGTCGGGGGAGAGGACCTGCTGCGGGTCGTCGATCACCGCAGTCGGCGCGCCGTGCGTCTGCACCGCGACCTGGTTTACGTCCGGAATGTCGACGGAGTTGTACCCGGCGGCCGCCCCGCCGAGGCCGACTAGGGCCGCGATGCCAACGACTGCTGCGATCTCGCTCATACTCGTCATATCACCAGCGTAACGCGCATGTAACGCGCGTCGCACACGCACCGATATATCTCACACACGTGTCAGATCCCTGACAGGTTTCCCGTAACTACCCCAAGGAGATTGCCATGAAGCGCATCGCCACCGCAGCCGTTGCTGCAACCACCGCCCTGACCATCGTCGCCACCCCGGCATTCGCACAGGAGACCGAGACCCAGACCGGTTCCTCCGCTGCGTACCAGGAGTGCAAGGTAGAGGCCGACAAGGAGTACGAGGCAGTCAAGAACGCCGAGGGTAAGGAAGCCAAGGACGAGGCTAAGGCTACGTTCGAGAAGAACAACGGCTCCTCCACCCCGACCGGCGCTTGCGTCAAGCAGCTCATCGACGACGAGGACACCAAGGCTGGCACCCTCGCCCTGCTGATCGGCGTCCCGGTCGCTCTCGTCGCGCTCCTCGGCGTTGCCGCTGCATTCGCTGGCGTCATCCCGGGCGTTGAGCTCCCGGCACTGCCGTTCTAATTCGGCCCTCTGAAACCCGGTCCCTCGCGCAGGGGCCGGGTTTCTGCTTGCGGTGAAGTTCTGACAATCTCCGCCGGAAAGTGTCATTGTCCAGGGCTTTAAGGGCGGGGTGACAGATTCCGGCAGGAAATGTCAGAAAGGCCCATGAGACCTCTCCGATTGCTGCCACCGATTCCCCAGATTCGATCCGTATCAGTGTTTGGGACGGGCTGACCGCCCGGGTGAATCGAAGAAGTAAAGGAGAAATCATGTCCAACACTCGTATCGCTGCAGCCGCAACCGCACTCGTGCTTGGAGCCACCGGCCTCGCCGCGTGCAACGACTCCGAGGACACCACCGACGACGTCAACTCCACCGGCGTGGTCTCCGACGCTACCGACGCGGTCACTTCCGACGACCCGCTGACCGGCGGTTCCGAGTCCACCGGCGGCGCGGCGACGGGCAGCGCGGACACCACCGGCGGCGCTATCACCTCCGAGGACCCGCTCTCCGGCAGCGCCTCCACCGCGGACCCGCTGGCGCCGACCGACGACGCCGTGATCTCCGAGGCGCCGACCAACTAGCAGCAGCCGCACCGAACCCTCACCTCGACGAAAGGGGTGGGGGTTTCGTCGTTTAGAAAGGCTCCGAGACCGCCCGCGAGAGCACCACGGCGTCCGGCTCGATGTGCTCGCGCAGTTGCTTCTCGACGACATCGTGGCCGTCCGACGTCAACAACCACCCCGCCCACGCGTCCTTACCGGGGGAGAAGAGTCCGTCGCCCTTGCCGATGATGTTCAACGTGGCGTCCCGAAGCCACAGCGGGCCGACCAGGGCGGCGTGTTCGGTGCCTTCGAGTGGGGCGACGTAGGGCTGGTAGGCGACGGTGTTTAAGGCGGTGATGGTGTCGTCGAAAAGCGACTGCGCCAGCAGGACGTGTTCGGAGGCGCCGAGGTACACGATCGTGGTGAGCGAGAGTTCGCCGACGGGGGCGTCGCGCAGGGTGAGGTTCGACAGGCCGCCGAGGGAGGCGGCGAAGCGCGTCGGGCCGGTCATGTCTTCGAAGAAGAAGTGGTCGCGTGCCTCGTCGCTGTTGGTAGTGGTGAAGTCGACGAGCGCGTTGAGCTCGTAGAGCTGGAGTTCCTCGGGCGCGGCGAGGTTGTCGTAGGCGGCTTGGCAGCGCAGGTCCCAAAGCAGGAACTCGTCGTCGATGGGGTGGGGACGCGGGGAGACGGCGGCGATCTCGGCGCCGCTGGCACGGATGCGGTCGCGGTAGAGCTCGTAGGCGCCGTCGAGGTCCGGCTCGTGCGCCACGAAGTGGGTGGTGACGATCTCGAAGGCCATGCGGTCGAGACTACCCGTCCGTCAATGTTTCACGTGAAACAAGAAAACCGCCCCGGAGGGCGGTTGACTCGGAAAGCGGTTACCGGACGGCGGTGGAGTCTTCGGTGACGGTGTCGTCGTCAAGCGAGTGCTTCTCGATCTTGCCGGACGCGAACTTGTTCACGATCAGCGCAATCGCGCCGTCGCCGGTGACGTTGGCCGCGGTGCCGAAGGAGTCGACGACGATGTAGGACGCGATCATGAGCGACAGCATCGACTCATCGAAACCAAGGTTGGACTGCAACAACCCCACGGCCGCCATAATGGCGCCGCCGGGGACGCCCGGCGCGGCGATCATCATGATGCCGAGCAAGAGGATGAAGCCGACGATCTGGCCGCCGGTGATGTCCAGGCTCGCCATGTACACGATCGACAAGGCGTAGAGCATGATCTTCATCATCGAGCCGGACAGGTGGATGGTTGCGCAGAGGGGTACGACGAAACCAGCGACGTCCTCATCGACCTTGTTCTTCAGCGTGGACTCGTAGGTGACCGGGATGGTGGCCGCGGACGACGAGGTGCCCAGTGCGGTGAAGTACGCCGGCAGCATGTTCTTCAGCGCGCGGAACGGGTTCACACCCGCGACGGCACCGGCGACGAGGTACTGCAGCACGATGACAACGAAGGTCATGATGACGGACAGCAACAGTACGACGCCCATGGCGGCCATGGTGTCGCCGAAGTTCTCGTTCATGCCCAGGCCCAGGAAGGTGCCGAAGATGTACAGCGGCAGCAGTGGGATGACAAACGTGACCACGACCTTGAGCACCACGTGGTTCAGCTCGTCGAGCACGTTGTACAGGTTGTCGGACTTCACTGCGGTCATTGCTAGGCCGACTACGAAGGCGAGCAGCAGCGCCGACATGATCTCCAGCGGCGGCGGCATCTCCACGCTGAAGTAAGGGGCCAGGCCGCCCTCGTCGGGATCGGCGACGTTGGTAATCAGGTCCTTACCCTCCAGCAGCTTGGGGTACAGCACCGAGCCGGTGCCCCAGGCGAGCAGGCCGGACAGCACCGTCGAGCCGTAGGCGATGCCCGCGGTGAAGCCGAGCCACTTACCCGCACCCTTGCCCAGCCCTGCAATCGCAGGGGCGATCAGTGCGAAGATGAGCACCGGCACGAAGAAGCCGAGGAAGTTGGAAAACAGCCCGTTGAATGTGACAAACACGCGGCCCAGCCAGTCGGGGAAGAACCGGCTACACAAGAAACCGAGGATGATAGCTACGACTACCCAAAAGAGCAGCGAGCTGGTGAGTTTGTTTTTCATGGACATAGGGTAGCCGGTAAATATGCACTTGACTGTATTTTGATCATATTTTCTTTCGGCCCCGCCCCCGGTCGTATGCTAAGGACCATGAGCCCGTTTGCGAATATGAGCACCCTCAACGTCGTTATCGGCATCGTCTTCGCCGTGCTAACCCTCGCGCTGTTTATCCCCGGCGCGCTCGCCACGGCGGGCAAGCTTCCGGGCAACAAGTGGGTCGGATTGCACGTGCCGGCGGTGCGCAAGGACCAGGGGATTTGGGACCAGGCGCACAAGGTCGCCGGCCCGTTCTGGTTGCTCGCGGCGCTGGCGCTGGCGTTCGGCGCAGCGTTTTCCTTCATCGCGTCCGGCTGGATGTGGGTCCTGCCGGTGGTCGCACTTGTCGCCGCGGTTGTTGCGGCGTCGGTGGGCGGCAACTTCGGCGCCCGCGCCGCGACGATGGTGGAGAAGGCCCGCGAGGAGGAGCCGGAGCCAGACAAGCCCGCGGTGAACATTGATGCTTTGCGACGAGCCGCCGGACAGGCCGACAACAAATGACTTGGGCCGACGCAATACTGACCGTGCTGCGCGAGGCGGGCGAGCCGATGGCGTACAAGGACGTCGCCACGGAGATCTTGCGCCGGGGGCTTGCCGACCCGGGGGAGCGCAACGTGGACATCCTCACCCACGCGGAGATGACCCGGCTGCAAAACCGCGGCCTGGTTTCCTCGGCCCCGCGGGGGAAATACAGAATCTGCGAATAAAAATCGGCACGCGCCCGTTCGTCCTCGACTACACTTCTGCGTTGTGATGCAAATGACTTCCCAAACCTGGTGGTGGCTCGCCTAACTGGCGCGCCACTGAGAAGTCACGGCCCGCCAGCTTGTCCCCCAAGCGCCGCGGGCCTTTTTCATACCCTCGGTGCGAAACCAACAGAAACCGAGGATTACATGAAATTCACCCGCCAAGAGGTGCGCTACCACGAGGACGTGGCCAGTCTCTTCGCCCGCATCGGCGGCCTCGACGGCACGGATACGGTGCTGCTCGAGTCCGCCGACATCACTACGCGTTCGGGGTTGCAGTCGGTGGCGGTGCTGCGGTCGTCGATACGCGTAACTTGCTCCGGCAACCGCGTGACGCTGACGCCCTTGACGCCGTCGGGGGAGGTGATCGCGGACCGGGTCGGGCGCGAGCACGAGTTCCCGGCCACGGACATCGAGGACGAGCGCGAGCGGCTCAAGGCCCCCTCGAGCGTGGACGTGCTGCGCGCGCTCGCGGACACCGAGGGCAACGAGGACTTTCCGCTGCTCGCGGGCGGTTTCGCCTACGACTACCTGGAGACGTTCGAGCCGCTGCCGCCCGTAGCCGACGGCGCGAACACCTACCCGGATTACGAGTTCGTCCTCGCCGAGGTGGTGCTGCGCGTCAACCACGAAACCGGCACGGCGTACCTCGCGGGCGTGGACGCGGTCGGCGACGGCATCGATCTCGAGCCGCTTGCTCAGCGGATGGAGGAGGTCGTGCCGGAGTATTGGCCGTTGGCGGGGAAGGCGGGATCGCTCGTCGCTAAGGCGGACGTCTCGGACGAGGAGTTCCGCGGGGTGGTCGAGAAGCTGAAAGGCAACATTTGTAACGGCGATATCTACCAGGTGGTGCCGGCGCGCAGTTTCACCGCCGAGTGCAACGACGCGTTTGCGGCGTACCGGCGTCTGCGCGAGTCGAACCCGTCGCCGTACATGTTCTACATCCGCGGCGACGGCTACGAGCTGTTCGGCGCCTCGCCGGAGTCGAACCTGAAGTACTCGGCGGATACCCGCGAGGTGCAGCTGTACCCGATCGCCGGCACCCGCCCGCGGGGGCTCGATCCGGACGGCGCCGTCAACCACGAGCTGGACACGCGCATGGAGCTGCAGTTGCGTACCGACGCCAAGGAGGTCGCCGAGCACACCATGCTGGTGGACCTGGCCCGCAACGACCTGGCACGCGTCGCCGAGCCGCGCACCCGCAAGGTCCGCGACCTGCTGCAGGTGGACCGCTACTCGCGTGTGATGCACCTGGTCAGCCGGGTGACGGCGACACTTGCGGAGGACCTGGATGCGCTCGACGCCTACCGCGCCTGCATGAACATGGGCACGCTCACCGGCGCCCCGAAACTGCGGGCCACCGAGCTGCTGCGCAGCGTCGAGGGGCAGCGCCGCGGGTCCTACGGCGGGGCGGTGGGGTACCTGCGCGGCGACGGGGAGTTCGACACGTGCATTGTGATCCGGTCCGCGTTCGTCGCTAATGGCACCGCGGTGGTTCAGGCGGGCGCGGGCGTGGTGCGCGATTCCGACCCGCAGGCTGAGGCCGACGAGACCCTGCACAAGGCCTACGCCGTGCTCCACGCACTGGCGGGCGACCGCGAACTGGAGGTGGAAAAGTGATCGTTTTGCTGGATAACCAGGACTCCTTTGTCTACAACCTGGTGGACGCCTTCGCCGACTACGACACCGTGGTCTACCGCAACACCGTCTCCGCCGACACCGTCTTCGCCACCGACCCGGACCTGATCGTGCTTTCGCCCGGCCCCGGTTATCCCGCGGACGCCGGCTGCATGATGGAGGTCATCGAGCGCGCCCAGGGCCGCATCCCCATCCTCGGGATCTGCCTCGGCTTCCAGGCGCTCATCGAGCACTACGGCGGACGGGTTGAGCCGTGCGGGCCGGTGCACGGGTCGTCGGAAACCATGGTGCTGCTCAGCAGCAAACGCGTCCCCGTTGCCCGCTACCACTCGCTCGGCGCGACCGAGGCCCCTGAGGGGATCCGCGCGCTGGCGTGGGCACCGAGCGAGATCGGCGACGTGATCATGGCCGCCGAAACCGCCGACGAAATGTCGATTGGCCTGCAGTTTCACCCCGAATCCATCCTGACCCCCGCTGGTCCGCAGATTCTCGACGACTGCGTGACCACCCTGCTCAAGAAAGGCCGCAATGACTAACCACATCGACATCTTCCGCCGCTTCGTCGACAACCCTGCGCCCACTTTGGAGGAGGCCGTCGAGGCGTTCACCCCGCTCACCGTCGGCGACTACGACGACGTGCACATCGCAGCGCTCTTAGCGACGATCCGCACCCGCGGCGAAACCTTCCCCGACATCGCCGGCGCCGCCCGAGCCTTCCTCGCCGCCGGCCGCCCGTTCCCGGTGACGGGGGAGGGGATCATGGACACCGCCGGCACCGGCGGCGACGGAGCGAACACGATCAATATCACCACCGCCGCCTCCTTGACCGCGGCCGCCGGCGGGGTGAAAATGATCAAGTGCGGGAACCGCTCCGTGTCGTCCAAGTCGGGGTCGGCCGATGTGCTCGAGGCGCTGAACATTCCGCTGGACCTCGACCCCGACCGCGCGGTGCGCCAGTTCGAGTCCTCGAACTTCACGTTCCTCTTCGCCCCGGCGTACAATCCGGCGATCGCATTCGTGCAGCCGGTGCGGAAAGCCCTGGGTATTTCAACAATATTTAATACGCTTGGCCCATTATTGAGTCCCGCAAGGCCTGAATTTCAAATTATGGGGATCGCCAATCCTAAGTTGGGACCCATTATTTCGGAGACCATGAGGGATCTAGGCCGTGGCCGCGCGTTTGTCGTGCACGGCGCGGGCACCGACGAGATCGCGGTCCACGGCGAGACCCTCGTCTGGGAACTCACCGACGGCGAGATCACCCACTACACCGTCACGCCAGACGACCTCGGCGTGCGGCGCTGGTCGCTGGATGACCTCCGCGGCGGCGACGGCGCCGAGAACGCCGCGTTCATGCGTGCGGCCTTCGCAGGCGAGGGCCCCCAAGCGCACCGCGACGCCGTGGCCGTCAACGCCGGGGCGATGTTCTACCTCTACGGCATCGCCGACTCGCTTGCCGCCGGCACCGAACACGCGAAGCGGTTGCTTGCCGACGGCACCGTCGCCCAATGGCTCGCCACCCACGAGGAGGCGGATTACAGTGTCTAAGATCCTCGGCGAGATCGTCGCCAACCGTAAACGTCACATTGACGCTATTCGGCAGCGGGTTGCCCACGTTAGTTTCGACACGTTACGTTATTCTGAGCGCTCCTTGTACGACTCGCTCGCGCGTCCGGGCACCGCGTTCATCATGGAATGCAAGTCCGCCTCACCGTCGCTCGGCCAGATCCGCGCGGATTACAAACCGGGGGAGATCGCCTCAATCTATTCGCGCTACGCCGCCGGCATCTCGGTCCTGTGCGAGCCCGACTACTTCGGCGGCGACTACGACCACCTCGCTACCGTCGCGGCCACCACACATCTGCCGGTGCTGTGCAAAGACTTCATCATCGACGAGGTCCAGATCTACGCCGCGCGCTACTTCGGCGCCGACGCGATCCTACTCATGCTCTCCGTGCTTGACGACGACCAATACACCCACCTCGCCTCCGTCGCCGCCTCCCTGCACATGGATGTGCTCACCGAGGTGATCGATGAGGAGGAGGCGGCCCGCGCGACTAAGCTCGGCGCGAGAATCTTCGGCGTGAACCACCGCAACCTCCACGACCTGTCCATCGACTTGGACCGCTCGGCACGCCTCGCCGCATTGGCACCCGATGGGGCAGTAGTGGTCGCCGAATCCGGCATCCGCGACGCCGCCACCGTCCGCCGCCTCGGCGGCCACTCCGACGCGTTCCTCGTCGGCTCGCAACTGACCGCCCAGCCCGACATCGACCAGGCCGCCCGCGAGCTGGTGTACGGCCCGAACAAGGTCTGCGGCCTGCGTTCCGCCTCCGCGGCCCAGGCGGCCAAAGCGTGCGGCGCGGTGTACGGCGGACTGATCTTCGAGGACGCCTCCCCGCGCAATGTTTCACGTGAAACAGCGGCATCCATCATCGCCGCTGAGCCGGGACTGAACTACGTCGCGGTGTCGCGCCGCACATCCGGCTACAACGACATCGTCCAGCACGGCATCACCGCCGTCCAGGTCCATGCGCCGTACCAAGGCTCGATCGAGGCGGAGCTCGCGCTTATCGAACAGGTCCGGAGCGAGGTTGACGTCGACGTCTGGCGCGCCGTCTCCATGACCCACCCGGACGGCCCCGCGGTGGCGGAGGCGCTCGCGGACTCCGTGGACATGCTCGTCCTCGACGCCAATGACGGCGGGTCGGGGGAGAGGTTTGATTGGTCCCGGGTGCCGGTCGTCGTCAAGCAAAAAGCTCTGCTGGCGGGTGGACTCACCCCGGAGAATCTCGAGGAAGCGCTGCGCGTCGGCTGCCTCGGGCTCGACCTCAACTCGGGATTCGAAGACCCCAACGGCGACAAGGACGCGGGTGCGCTTCGGTGCGGCTTTGACACCATCGGCAATTATCACGATTAAGGACAAACAATGACACTTCTTCCTGCCTACTACGGCGAATTCGGCGGGCAGTTCGTGCCCGAGTCGCTCCTGCCCGCGCTCGACCAGTTAGAGCGCGCTTTTGTGGACGCGCTTCACGACGGCACCTTCATGGACGAATACCGCTCCCTCCTGCGCGATTACCTCGGCCGGCCGACGCCGCTGACCGAATGCCGCAACCTGCCTTTGGAGGGCAACGCGCGCATCTTTCTCAAGCGTGAGGACCTCGTCCACGGCGGCGCGCACAAGACGAACCAAGTGATCGGCCAGGCGCTGCTGGCCAAGAAGATGGGCAAGACGCGCATCATCGCGGAGACTGGCGCGGGCCAGCACGGCACCGCCACCGCGCTCGCTTGTGCGCTGCTCGGGCTCGACTGCGTGATCTACATGGGCAAGACCGACATGGCGCGCCAGGAGCCGAACGTCTACCGCATGCGACTGATGGGCGCCGAAGTCATCGCCGTGGAATCCGGCGCTGGCACGCTCAAGGACGCGGTGAACGAGGCGCTGCGCGATTGGACCGCCACCTTCCACGAGTCCCACTACCTGCTCGGCACGGCAGCGGGCCCGCACCCGTTCCCCCGCATTGTGAAGGAGTTCCACCGCGTCATCTCCGCAGAAGCCCGCGCGCAGATCCTAGAACGCACCGGGGGACTGCCGGACGTCGTCGTCGCATGTGTCGGCGGCGGCTCGAACGCCATCGGCATGTTCGCGGAATTTATCGACGACGAGGGTGTCGAACTCATCGGCGCCGAACCGGGCGGCGAGGGCTTCGGCCTCGGCGCGCACGGTGCCGCCATCGCACAGGGCACCACCGGCCTGCTGCACGGCACGTACTCGTACCTCATGTGCAACGAAGACGGCCAGGTGGAGGAGTCCTACTCCATTTCCGCCGGCCTGGATTACCCGGGCGTAGGCCCCGAGCACGCGCACCTGGCCAAGTCGGGCCGCGCATCGTATGTCCCTGTGACCGACGACGCCGCCCTCGACGCCTTCCAGGCACTGTCCCGCCACGAGGGCATCATCCCCGCGCTCGAGTCCTCGCACGCCCTGGCCTACGCCCTGCAGCGCGCGGCCGAGCACCCGGCGGATGCCGAGCCGTTGAACATCCTCGTCGCGCTGTCCGGCCGCGGCGACAAGGACATCGCGCACGTGCGCGCCACCCTGGAGCAGAAGGAGAACAAGTAAATGAGCCGCTACGCAGATTTCTTTGCCAAGGGGGAGCGCGCGTTCGTCCCCTTCGTCATGCTCTCCGACCCAACCCCAGAGGACGCGCTGGAGATCGTTTCTGCCGTCGTGGACGCAGGTGCCGACGCCCTCGAGCTCGGCGTCCCATTCTCCGACCCCGTCGCCGACGGTCCCGCCATCCAGGGCGCTCACGTGCGTGCGCTGCGCGGGGGAGCGACCGTCGCCCAAGCCCTCGACCAGGTGCGCGCGATCCGTGAGCGCTACCCGGACCTGCCGATCGGCATGCTCGTCTACGCCAACGTGGTCCACACCCGCGGCCTCGACCGCTTCTACACGGAGTTCAAGGAGGCTGGCGCGGATAGCGTGTTGCTTCCCGACGTCCCCGTGCGCGAGTCCGCCCCCTTTTCCGCCGCCGCCGAGCGCGCCGGCATCGAGCCGATCTACATCGCCCCGGCCAAGGCATCGAAGGAAACCCTCGAGGGTGTGGCCGCCAACTCCCGCGGATACATCTACGCCATCTCCCGCGACGGAGTGACGGGCACGGAAAACGAGGCGACGGTGGAGGGACTGCGTGAGGTCGTCGATAATGTCAACGCGTTCGGCGGCGCCCCGGTGCTACTCGGCTTCGGCATCTCACGCCCGGAGCATGTCCGCGCGGCGATTCAGGCAGGGGCTGCCGGTGCGATTACTGGGTCGGCGATTACGAAGATTATCGATGGGCACGTCGTCGATACGCGAATCGCGGACATGGAGGCGCTGAAGCGCGAGCTCACCGACTACGTCGCGGCGATGAAGCAGGCTACGATCGAACCATGACCTGTTCGCGACGCATGTTCCTGCTCGGCACCGCCACCACCTTCGCCGGTGCCTTCCTGGCCGCCTGTGGGGAAGAGGCCCCCGAAGAGATCGCCAAGACCGACGTCCCGGTCGGCTCCGCGGTGATCCTGGACAAATTCATCATCGCCCAACCAACCTCCGGCCAGTACGTGGCGTACTCGTCGGTGTGCCCGCACCAGCAGAAGAAGATCACCAAGGTCGAGGGCGAGACCGTGAAGTGCACCGCCCACGGGTCCGTGTTCAACATCGCGGACGGCTCGCTCGTCTCCGGCCCGGCCGTAACCGGCATGCGCGAGGTCGAGGTGGTCGACGCCGGCGACAAGGTCCAAGCGAAGAACCCGAGCTAGCCCGCCGGCCGTAGACTCGGCCACATGAAAAAGCTCGATCCGCTCCTCGTCGGCATCGTCGTCGCGGCCGCGCTCGCGTTTGTGGTGTCGGCGCGCGGCGCGTTTGCCGACGGCTTCGACATCGCCGTCAAACTCGGCATCGCGCTGCTGTTCTTCCTCTACGGCGCACGCCTATCCACCCAAGAGGCCCTGCGCGGCCTCACCAATTGGCGCCTCCACGTGGTCATTCTCGCGTTCACGTTCGTCGCGTACCCGCTCATCGGGCTCCTCGCGCGCCCCACGACCGCATTGCTTGACGACGGCCTCTACCAGGGCCTGCTCTTCATGACCCTCGTCCCCTCAACCGTGCAGTCCTCCGTCGCCCTCACCGGCATCGCCCGGGGCAACGTGTCGGGCGCGGTGGTGGCGGCGTCGGTGTCGTCGCTAGTTGGTGTCGTCGCCACGCCGCTGCTCGTGATGTGGCTGATGGGCGCGGGCGACGGCGTGCATATCGACGCCTCCGTGTTCACCGACATTTCCCTGCAGCTGCTCCTGCCGTTCCTGCTCGGCCAGGTCGCGCACCGCTGGCTGGGGGAGCTGGCCAAGTCAAAGGCCACGAAGATCGTCGACCGCGGATCCATCTGGATGGTCGTCTACGCCGCCTTTTCCAAGGGGGTCGTCTCCGGCGTGTGGTCGAACGTGTCGGTGGGGGAGATCGCGTTCCTCACCGTCTTTTCCGCGGCGCTCGTCGTCGCCATGCTGTGGCTTACGCGCGTCGTGCCTACCGCGTTACGCTTCCCGCGTGAAGACATCACCGCAATCCAAATGTGCGGCACGCAGAAGTCCCTCGCCACCGGCCTTCCGATGGCCACCGTCATCTTCGGCGGCGCGTCGCTAGGCGTCCTCATCATTCCGCTGATGATCTACCACATGGCGCAGTTGATCATCTGCTCCGCTTACGTCTCCAGAAAGAGTTTCACGTGAAACATTACGTCCGCATCCACTACAGTGTTCCCGAACTCGGCGGCGAGCTGCTCAACATCGCCGAACTCAAGGAAGTCTCCCCGCAGGCCTGCACCATGGTCCGCATGATCGAACTCGACCCCGCCGAAACCATCACCGGCATCTACGTCGATGGTCGCGTCATCGGCCAAGCCAACCAGCCCATGGGCACAGTGCCGCACCCGCGCACCTACGACGCTCTGGAAGGCATCACCGCCACCCACCTCAGCCAGGAGGAGTTCGAGGGCCTCTGGTCCGAAGCCCGCGCCAAATTCCCCCGCTAATCGTTGGTGCGTACCCACTTGTCCGCAATGCGGACTTTCGCTTATCGACGACCCCCAAACCGTTGGTCAACCCCCATAATTGGTTGTCGCGCCGTTGTCCGCAATGCGGACTTTTTTAATGGGTTTGCACCAATGATTGGTGGGGCCGGGATTGTCCGCAATGCGGAGTAGTGGAGTCGTCGATAAGCGTTGCGAACAGCGTGCGACATACGCGTTTTATAGCGCGCCTATAAACAACGTTTCCGCAGATCAGAGCCGTGTCGTGAGCACGTTTATAATTACTTGTATCGCACTCGTATTCGACACATTGGGGGGCATCATGACCACGGTTTTGGCAGGGGAACGTCCGCAACTCAGCGCACTCGCGGAGCGGTTGTGCAGCACAATTGCGGATGCGCACACGCGGATGACGACGTCGAAGGCGGAGTTGCTCGCCGCCGTGCGAATGTTCGATCAGCACGGTTTCGCGGCGGAGACCGGGGCGCGCACGACGGCGCAGTTTCTGACGCGGCGGCTGGAGATATCGAATTCGACCGCGCACGAGTACGTGCACGTGGCGCACCGGCTCGGGCAGTTTCCGTACCTGGAGCAGCACTTCGCCGAGGCCGCGCTGAGTTATTCGGTGGTGCGACTGCTGCTCAAATACATGACCAAGGAGAACGAGCGCGAGCTGGTGGATCTGGCGCTCGACCTCGGCTATCACGCGCTGGAGGTCGCGCTCTCAGGCCGGGACAGGCCGGGGGAGGACGAGCACGCGCGCGAATACTACATGCGCGTTCACCCCCAGGACAACGGCGACATCACGGTGCACGGCCGCTTCAACGCCTCGGACGGTGCTGCCTTCATGGCCGCATTGAAACTCGGCGAGATCGCTTTCTATGAGATGGAGGACAAGCTCGAAAGCGCGTTGCGTCGCGACGACGACAGCATTGCCGACTACTCCGTCGACGAGATGCTGGGCGAGGTGCTCGACGTCGAACCTGCAAAGCCGTCGAAGAAGACCGCCTCCGGTTACGGCCTACCCGTTGGGCGCATGCTGCTGGACTCGTTTATGGGCATGGTGCACTCGATGCGCACGCGCCCGAAAAATGCGCTGACCACGCCCGGAGCACACGTGAACGTGCTCATGACCACAGACGGTCGGGCACACATGCCGAACAATGTCGGCGCGCGCTCGGAGACGCTTGCGAATCTCATCGCGAACGCAGATCTGCGCGTGTCCACTGTCGACGACACCGGGTTGATCATCAACACAGGCCGCCGATTCCGCCTCGCCAACGCAGGCCAGGTTAACGCGCTGCTCGCGATGTGGGGCGGGCAGTGCGCCGCACCTGAATGCACGCACTCACGCTTCATCGAGATCCACCACATCAAAGAATGGGCCGACGGTGGAATGACGGACCTGGAGAACCTGCTCCCGCTGTGTTCCTCGTGCCACTCGCTGGTCACGGACGGATACCTTGAGACGGTCAAGGACGGGGCGGATGTGCATTTCATTTACATGGACGGCACACGCTACGTTTCCGAGAACTACTCACTGCCTCGGCGTCAGGATGACGCGATGACGTGGGCGGAGTGCGGTGGCTCGTTCGACGACGACGAGACCGCCTAGACGGCGAGGTTCACCAGCACCATGTATGACGCAGTGCCGAGAAAGATGGACAGGTCCGCACGGCGCTTCCAGGCGTGGACGAGCAGCGTCAGACCCAGCGCAGCCAAGGAGGCCCAGAAGCGGCCGGGATCGCCCGAATGCCCGACCACGGTGTACACGACGAGCACCGTCATCACGCCGACTGGCATGAGCACGGCAAGGAAGTCGATAAACGGGCTGCCCTTCAAAAACCGCATCAGCGAGAAGGGGAGGGCACGCAGCAGCACTGTCACGATGCCGGCAGGGATGAGCACCGCGGCGACCATGCCGAGGGTGACGCCATCGGGCAGACCGTATGCGTTCATGTCAGCGGACCCGCCAGGTGAGGAGGTCGTCGATACGCGGTGCCCAGAAGCGAAGCAGCAGAACGCCGAAGTACGCGAGCAGGCCCGCGATGATCACCTGCCCGGGCACAACAAATGCCGCAAGCACCGCGAGGCCGCCGGCGATGAGCGGGCCGGAAAGGTCGCGGCTGGATTGGAACGCCTCGTAGGCAAGCACCGCGAACAGCGAGGTCAGGGCGAATTCGAAGCCTTCGATGTTGTCCGGGATGACGTTGCCCACCAGGGCACCCGCGATCCCGGAAAGAAGCCAGATCACGTTCACCAGCGCGACGATGGTGAGGATCCGCGGCCCAGTGGGGCGCCCGTGGAGGGTGGAGGTGACGGCATAGGCCTCGTCGGTGAGCCCGTACGTGACGTAGGCGGTGGGCAAACCGCGCGGCACAACGTCGCGCGGAAAAGTCAGTCCGTAGAAAATGTGGCGGAAATTGACCATGAAAGCGGTCAGCGCCGACGAGAAGGGGCCGAGGCCGGACACCACCATGTCGATGGCGAGAAATTCCATCGAACCGGCGTAGACGATGGTCGAGAAGATCGGGGCCCACCACCAGGCGAAACCGGTCTGCGAGATCAGCAGCCCAAAGGCGAAACCGAGCGGGATCAGGCCGAGGCCAACGAGCCACGAGTCCTTCACGCCGAGCCGGATCTGCTCCTTTGTTTCACGTGAAACAGCCACTAATTGTCCTCGAGGTTCGCGGGGAACGTGGCGAACAGGGGCAGGGGCATTGCTTGACGACGCATCACGTCACCCCACAAATCTGTACCCGCCGACGCAATCACGTCGGAGGGCAGGGCGGGGGCGACGAACCAGTCGCCGCGCAGGATTTCGTCGTCGAGTTGGCCCGGGAGCCACTCGGCGTAGCCGGCGAAGACCCGGATGCCGTCGACGTCGCCGGCGAAGTCCTCGGGATCCGCGTTGAGGTTCAGCAGCGCGAGACGGTTGGCCATGCGCTGGAAGTAGGGGTTCGCGTCGATGTCCACGCCGGGGGAGGTCACGCCGAGTGCGACGGCGGCCTCCGGGCGCACAGGCCCGCCGATGTGCACGGCCTGAGGCTTCGCGGCGAGGTCAGCCCAGGCCGGCATGACGTTGGCCACGGCGGTCTCGCTGCGGCGGTTCAACACGACGCCGAGGGTGCGCTCAGCGCTCTGCTCAATGATCAGCACCACGGTGCGGGCGAACTCGGGCGAGTACATCCCGGGCGCGGCGACGAGCAGCATGCCCGGCTCGGGGTCCACCCGTTCCATGGCGTTGAAGAGGCGGTCAGCGTAGAAGTACTCAGGCATGTTCGTTCTCCCACCAGGCTTTGAGTTCGGCAACGGCTTCGTCGTGGTCCAACTCGCCACGTTCGAGGCGTAGCTCCTTGAGAAACTTCCACGCTTTGCCCACTTCGGGGCCGGGTTTGAGGTCCAGGATCTGCATGATCTCGTTGCCGTCGAGGTCTGGGCGCACGCGGGCGAGGTCCTCCTTGGCGGCGATGTCGGCGATGCGCTCCTCGAGGTGGTCGTAGGTGCGCTGCAGGCGGGCGGCCTTCTTGGCGTTGCGGGTGGTGGAATCGGCACGCACGAGTTTGTGCAGGCGGGGGAGGAGATCCCCGGCGTCGGTGACGTAGCGGCGCACGGCGGAGTCGGTCCACTGGCCCTCGCCGAAGCCGTGGAAGCGCATGTGCAGGAACACCAGCTGGCCCACATCCGAGATGACGTGCTTCGGGTACTTCAAAGCCTTCAAGCGCTTGCGGGACATCTTGGCGCCGACCACCTCGTGGTGGTGGAAGGTCACGCCGCCGCCATCTTTGGGGGCGCGGGTGGCGGGCTTGCCGATGTCGTGAAGCAGCGCGGCCCAGCGCAGCTTCAGGTCGGGGCCTTCGTCCTCCAGTTCGGTGGCCTGGCGCAGCACTGTCAGGGAGTGGCGGTAGACGTCCTTGTGCTGCATGTGCTCGTCGGTCTCAAGCTGCAGGGCGGGGATCTCCGGCAGGATGAACTGGGCGACGCCGGTGGACACCAGCAGGTCGATGCCCTCCCAGGGACGGGCGCCGAGCATGAGCTTGTCCAGCTCGGCCTGGACGCGCTCGGCGGTGATCCGCTGGATCTCCGGGGCCATATCGCGCATCGCGTCGTAGACCCGGTCGGCCACGGTGAAGCCGAGTTGGGAGACGAAGCGGGCGGCGCGAAGCATGCGCAGCGGGTCGTCGCGGAAGGACACCTCCGGCTCCTGTGGGGTGTCGAGCACCTCGATGACCAGGTCGGCAAGGCCGTTGACGGGGTCGTGGAAGGTCGGGGCGAGGGAGTCGTCGTCAAGCGAGAGCTCGATGGCCATGGCGTTGCAGGCGACGTCGCGGCGCACAAGGTCGCCCTCGAGGGTGTCACCGAAGGTGACTTCGGGGTTGCGGGTGACGCCGTCGTACAGGTCGGAGCGGAAGGTGGTGATCTCCACGGTTTCGCCCTGGCGGATCGCGGAGACGGTGCCGAACTCGATGCCGGTGTCCCACACCTTTTCGCCCCACTCGCCGAGGATCTCCTGGATCACGTCCGGGCGGGCGGAGGTAGTGAAGTCAAGGTCGTGCACCTCGCGGCCGAGCATGGCGTCGCGCACGGAGCCGCCGACTATATATAAGGACTCGCCGCGCGCCGCGAAGAGTCGGGCGAGCGGCTCCAGCAGGGCAGCGTGCTTTTCGACGACCCCCTGCGCCCGGGCCATCAACGCGGCGGGGGCGAGCGGGTCGTTCGGATCGGGCATGTCGAAAAGCGTTCCTCGGTTTGTCACCTTGGACACGATACTCGTCGCCGCCGCGCGTGAAGTACCACAACCGGCCGGAAGCCGGATAGCATGGCACGAATGAGTGAGAATACGCGGCCTGTACCGGGCCCCTCCGGGAACAAGGGGGGATCCGGCGGGCGGCGACGTTCGCGGAAGCGCCGCGGCGGCAAGCCGGCCCAGAACAAAGGCGGGCAGAACAATAGCCAGAAGCAGGGCGACGGCGAGGAGAACAAGAAGAAGCCGAACCGCCGCCGGAACCCGAATAACCGGCGGGGCAGGGGTGGCCGCGGCGGGCAGCGTAACCGGAACCGCAACCACAACCGCAGGCATTCGCATTACGACCGCAGGCACGACTCGTCGATAGAAACGCGCGACGAGACCTCGGCCGGCGGTCTGGTCGTCTCCGGCATGGCGGAGGCGGTGGGCAAGGACGGCAAGGTGGACATGAGCCGCATCTACGTCGCGCTCATCGGCCGCCTGGACCGACGCGGGCGCCTGCTGTGGTCGATGCCGAAGGGGCACGTCGAAGACGGCGAGCACCAGTGGGCGACCGCGGAGCGCGAGGTGTGGGAGGAGACCGGCATTTCCGGCGAGGCCTTCGACACCCTGGGCACGATCGACTATTGGTTCGTCTCGGACGGGGTGCGCATCCATAAGACGGTGCACCACAACCTGCTGCGCTTTGTCGACGGCGTGTTTAACGACGAGGACCCCGAGGTCACCGAGGTGGCGTGGGTGCCGATGAGCGAACTGATGGAGCACCTCGCGTACGCCGACGAGCGGAAACTGGCGCGTATCGCCTACGACCGCATGCCGGATCTGGCACGAAAGGAAGTCGCCGCCGGAAGGGCTACCCCGCGATGATGCGGCGCAGCACTCGGCTGGCAGCGGCGGCGCTCGCGCTGGCGCTGACGGCCCCGCCGGCGCGCGCTGTGCCGGCCGTCCCGCTCAGCCCGGACAACCCCGAGGTGGCGGACCAGTGGGTCAACGAGGCAGTGCGCCCGGGCGAGGGCGAGCTCGCGAGCATTGAGCTTGTCGACGCCCCCACGTCGGCCTCCGCACACGATCCGTTTCACGTGAAACTTCGCATTACGAATCACACCGACGAGACGTTGAACACGCTCAAGGTCGTGCCGCGCCGCGCGGCCCCGGTCGCATCCGTGGTGGAGCAGCGCGTCGCCGCGGTGGCGGGTGTTGGCGAGTATGAGCCGATGGGGGACGAGGGGGTCGTCGATAAGCAAATCGCTCCGGGCGACAGCGTGGAGACGGAGATGACGCTGAGGGCGCCCGGGGGGATCGGCACGTATCCGATGCTGCTTGAGCTTGTCGACGCCACCGGCACCACCCTGGACACCGACCGTTTCCACCTCGGTGTGCGCGGCTCGGAAGACGACGTGGAGCCGGGCGAGATCACCGCGCTATACCCGGTCAGCGCGCCGGTGGACATCGTGCCGGGGGAGACGGGCGAGGCCCCGGAGAACCCGCCGCTGGTGCTCGAGTCGGAAAATCTGGCCGACCAGCTCGCGGCCGGCGGGCGCCTGGACGCGCTGGTGGAGCAGTACCTCGACGCAGTGCAAACGCCCGAGGTGGGTTACGCCACGTGCATGGCGCTTGACCCCGCGCTGGTGGACACCGTGGACCGCATGGCCGGCGGGTACACCGTCAGCGACACCCGTAACGCCGTGGTGGAAGAGCCGAAGCGCCTGCGCGACAGCTGGGGCTCAGGCGAAGACACGGACGCCGCCCCGGGCAGGGGAGCGGACGACGCGAAGGCGTGGCTGGACAAGGTCCGCCAGGTCTCAGAGCAAGGCTGCACCGTCGCGCTGCCGTGGGCGAACGCGGACCTCAACGCGGTGGCGCGCACCGGTGACGAGTGGCTCATGCGCGAGGCTGTGGAGCGCGGGCCGTTCGCGCTGCAGCGCGTGCTGGGCAACGCCGGGACGATCAACACCGTGGTCACCGGCCCGGGATACGTGGAACCCGAGGCAGCGCCGGCGCTCGGCTGGGCAGACCACACCCGCTCCAGCGTGCCCGACGGCGGCATGCAGGCGGCGTGGGAGGAAGCACACACCGGTGGCGACCCCCGGCCGCAGCAGCCGGTGCGGGTCCTCGCCGCGCAGAACCCTTCGGCAGAGCGGTTCTCCTGGATCGCGCCCGGGGTGATGCAGGTCGGCTACCAGGACTCGCTGGCCGCGGTGCTGGCGTCGACGGGCACACACCCCGACACACCCGGCTACACCAACCCCAGCCTGCGTTTCGACGCCACCATCGACTCAAAGAAAGCCCGCGACATCAGCGCCGCCGCGGCCATGCGCCAGGCCGCACGCGACAAGGTGCTGATCAACCCGCCGGCAACCTGGGACGCGGACACCGCCACGGTGCTGCTTGGCACCGTCGCGAGCATCATCGCCGACGGCACGTCGCGGCCAGTCTCCTTCGGCGACTACCTCGCAGCGCCTCCCGACGTCGCCCCGGCGGAGCACACCGGCACGAACTTCCCGGACCCGGCCGCCTACACCGACGCGGAGATCCTGCAGGTCACGCAACAAAACGGCTTTATCAACGACATCACCGCGCTCATGGTGCCGGACCCCGCGATCGCGCTGACCCGCTACGGCTTCACCCTCCCGCTGCGCCGCGACATGCTCACCGCACTGACCACGAACGGCCGCCGCGCGCTCTCGCTTTACGACGACACCACCCGCGCCACCGGCGAACGCCTCGCCGCGAGCCGGACCACGCTGAACGAGTTGCGCGACTCAGTGACGTTGATTCCGCCGGGGAATGTGTACACGCGGGCGTCGTCGTCAAGCCCGCTGCTCATCGTGGCACAAAACGGCATGCCGCTGCCGGTGCGCACGGAAATCCGGTACTTCGGGCCGGACGACGCGCGGCTGAACGTGCCCGGGGCACTGAAGATCCCGGCGCGCGGGTCGGTCACGGTGCAGATGACCGCGGACCTGCCGGAATCGAACCGCGGCACCGAACTGCAGCTCTACCTCGCGGGCGCGTCGGGCCAGCCGATTTCCACACCGGTGGACATTGCGGTGCGCACCGCCGGCGTCGAGCTGCGCGGCTGGGCGGTCGCTGCGGCACTGGTCGCGGCGGCGCTCGCGTTGGCGCTGCTGACACGGTTCAAACGCAGCAAGGCGCCGCCAGACCGGCGCGCCACCTCCAGACCAGCACAACGAACCACACGTGAACGGAGACAACCGTGACAGCACGGGACAATTTGCGCCGGCGCATTGTCACCCCGGCGCCGCCTGCACCAGTGCCCGCACCCCGCGAGCCGAAGCAGCAGCGCGGCGCGGGCACCGGCGCGCCGGACAAGTCCCTGCTGACCACCAGCCCCAAGGGTGAGACGATCGCGGGTGAGCCCGCTGCCGTGCCCGTGCCCACCCCGGAGGCAGAGCCAACGGACAACGAAAAGGTCGTGCGCGCCACCGGCTCGATGGCGGTGGCCACGCTGATTTCACGCATCACCGGCTTCATCCGCACCGTGCTCATCGGCGCAGCGCTCGGCGAGGTCGTCGCGTCGGCGTTCAACACCGCCAACACGCTGCCGAACCTGATCACGGAGATCGTGCTCGGCTCGGTGCTCACCGCGCTGGTGGTGCCGGTGCTGGTGCGCGCGGAGAAGGAGGACCCCGACCGGGGCGCCGCGTTTATCCGCCGCCTGTTCACGCTCACGCTGACGATGATGACGGTGGTCACCCTCATCGCCGTGGCGGCGGCACCGTGGCTGACGGAGATGATGCTGGACGAGGATTCGACCGGCAACCTGGTCCAAACCACCTCGTTTGCCTACCTGCTGCTGCCGCAGATCTTCTTCTACGGCATGTTCTCGCTGTTCATGGCCATCTTGAACACCAAGGAGCACTTCCGGCCCGGCGCGTGGGCTCCGGTGGCAAACAACGTGGTCTCCATCGCGGTGCTCGCGGCGTATATGGCGCTGCCGGGGCAGTTGAATCCGGCTGCGCCGTCGTCGGTAAGCAATCCGCACGTACTGCTGCTGGGCCTCGGCACGACGCTCGGCGTGGTGGTGCAGTGCCTCATCATGTTGCCGGCGCTGCGGAAGCTGAGCATCGACCTGCGGCCGCTGTGGGGCATCGACGAGCGGCTCAAGCAGTTCGGCGGGATGGCGCTGGCGATTATCACGTATGTGGCGATCAGCCAGTTGGGCTACGTGATCACCACCCGCATCGCCTTCTCCGCGGACGCGGCGGCGCAGTTTATTTACCAGCAGCACTGGATGCTGCTGCAGATGCCGTACGGCATCATCGGCGTCACGTTGCTCACCGCGATCATGCCACGTCTGTCGCGCAACGCGGCCGACGGCGACGACAAGGCGGTTGTCGACGACCTGACGATGGGCACGAAGCTCACCTTCATCGCCCTGATCCCGATCATCATCTTCATGACGGCACTGGGCCCGGACATCGCCCACGCCCTGTTCGCCTACGGTCGCTTCAGCCCGGAGGCCGCCCACACCCTCGGCCTGACCATTAGCGCCTCTGCGTTCACGCTCATCCCGTACGCGCTGGTCATGCTGCACCTGCGCGTGTTCTACGCCCGCGAGGAGGCGTGGACGCCGACGTTCATCATCGCCGGCATCACCGTGACCAAGGTGGCGCTTTCCATGCTCGCACCGCGTATCGCCAGCGAGCCGCAGCACGTGGTGGTGCTGCTCGGCGCCGCCAACGGCTTCGGCTTTCTCGCCGGCGCGATCATCGGCGCGATGCTGCTGCGCCGCAAACTGGGCACGCTGAAGTCGCGGGACGTCTTGCGCACGTCGCTGTGGGCCGCGGGTTCCGCGGTCGTCGGCGTGGCAGTGGTGTACCTGGTGCGCTGGTTGCTTCGCGACGTCGCCGGCCTGCACCTGCCCGAAGCCGTGGGCCGCCTCATCGGCGCGCCGAGCCTGGGCAGCCTCATCGAGGTTGTCGTTCTCGGCCTGCTGTTCCTCGTGGCCACCGGCCTGGTGCTGTCGCGCTCGAAGCTGCCCGAGGTGCAAAACCTGGGCTACGCGCTGCAGCGCATCCCGGGCCTGGGCAAGTTCATCCGCCCCGACGACGAGCGCGCCCTCGAGGTGGGCGAGGCGGACCCGCGCGATGTGTCCACCCAGTTCCTCGGCGCCGACACGTTCAACGCGTCGCCGGTGCCGCCGCCGATGTCCGCCGGTGTGGTCCGCGGGCCCCGTCTGGTGGCGGGCGCGAGCGTGTCCGACGGCCGCTTCCGCCTCATCCGCGACCACGGCGCCACCACCGGCGCGCGCTTCTGGCAGGCCCGCGAATTGACCACCGGCCGCAGCGTCGCGCTGACGTTCGTGGACACCACCGGCACCGCCCCGATGGCGCCGGCCACCCCGCGCGAGGCCGCGCTCAACGCCGCCGGGGTCGCGCGCCGCACCCGCAAGCTGGCCAACCTCAACCTGCCGGCCGTGGCCGACAATGTGGAGATCCTGTCCTACCGCTCCGGCGCGCTCATCGTCGCGGACTGGGTCGAAGGCTCCTCGGTGAAGGCCGTCGCCGAGTCGGGCCAGACGCTGCACACGGAGGCCGTCGCCAACGCGCTCGCCCCGCTCGCGGCCGCCCTGGCCACCGCGCACGAGGCAGGCGTCCCGCTCGGCCTAGACAACCGTCAGCAGTTGCGTATCGACGAAAACGGCTACGTCCGACTCGCCTTCCCGGCCGTCTTGCCGGACGCGACTCCGCCGACCGACGCCGACGCATTCGCCGCCGCGCTCGAACTGCTGACCAGCAACGTCACCTCCGACGAGCTCGACGAGATCACCGCCCGCACGCGAGCGCTTGTCGACGCCGACGCGGTCGACCAAGACGCCTTCAGCGAGATCGAGCGCGCCCTGCGCGAGGCCGCGAACCTGCCGGGCTCGCGCCGCCGCGACAAGGAGGACGACACCCCGACCGACACCATCCCGGTCGTGGACATCCCCGAGTACGTCGAGCCGGTCGAGGAGCACGTCGAAGACCCGGACGCGATCCGGGGCGGCTTTGGCAGCCGGCGCTACCGTCCGGTCACCGTCGGCCTGCTCACGCTCGTCGCCGTCTCCGCCGTGGTGCTCATCGGCGTGCTCACTACCTACCTGGTAGACCTCGTCTCCGGCGACGACGCCGACACCGACCCGGTGCCCACCGCCGCCACCTCCGCCGTGCCGGAGCCGCGCGTGCCGGTGCTCGTCGGCCCGCTCGAGGCGGCCGGCGGCGCGGATGCCACCGTGGACGGGGACCGGGCCACGAAGTGGCAGGTCGACGGCGACCTCGTCGTCACGCCTGAGACCGGAGAGGCGTTCATGTTGGAGCAGGTGATCGTGGACACGTCGTCGGCAAGCGGTGCGAACTACGTGATCACCGGAGTGCCGGAGGGCGGGGCGGTGCCGCAGGTGCTGGCCGAGGGCACGGTGCGCACCGGCCAGATCAGCGCCGACATCGACTCGGACGCGGCGTTTACGAGCGTGACCGTCGCGCTCACCCCGGCCGAGGATGCCGAGAAGCCGATGGAGATCGCCGAGATTTCCCTCGCCGGGCACATGGATGTCCAATAAATTGTGCATCCGGTCCCTTCCCTCGGGGGAGGGGATCGGGCACACTGGGTCGCGGTAACTCACTTGGGGGGAAACATGAACTACCGCAATGACCGGCAGCTCGTCGCCGACTACCTGGCAGGCGACCCGCACGCTTTCAAACTCATCGTCAACCGCCACCGCAAGCGCATGTACTTCGTGGCGCGCAACTACTCGCGCAACGAGCAGGACGCGCAAGACATCGTCCAGGACGCCCTGTTCAAGGCCGCGCGCAGCATGCGCGGCTACCGCGGCGAGGCGAAACTGTCCACGTGGCTGCACCGCATGACCATCAACGCCGCCATCGACCACCAGCGCCGCTCCGACCGCGCCGGCGCGCAGGCGAGCTTGGACGATCAGGACACGGTAACCACAGACGCCAACAAATACCTCGCCTACAACCCGATGGAGGCAATGGAGCGCACCATCGCGATGCGCCAGGCACTCAACGTGCTGCCGTCGGCGCAGCGTAAGGCGCTGTGGCTGATCGACGTCGCCGGGATGTCCGTCGAGCACGCCGCCGCAGAACTCGGCGTGAAACCGGGCACCGTGAAGTCGCGCCGCTACCGGGCCCGCGAGGCGGTCGCTGCGGCAATGGGGGAGACGCCGATGAGGGGTTAGAATCTCCGGCATGACCTTCCCCGGCTTCAACTTTATTACCCCGCAGACCGGCAACTCCGGCGACGCTGCGGAGCAACCCGAAACCAAGCACACCGAGACGGACACCGTGCACGACCTGATCATCATCGGGTCCGGCCCGGCCGGCTACACCGCCGCCCTCTACGCCGCGCGCGCCGAGCTCAATCCGCTCGTGTTCGAGGGCTACGAGTACGGCGGCGAGCTGATGAACACCACTGAGGTGGAGAACTTCCCCGGCTTCCAGGACGGCGTGATGGGCCCGGAACTGATGGGCAACATGCGCGAGCAGGCCGAGAAGTTCGGCGCCGACCTACGCTCCGAGCTGGTCGAGCGCGTGGACTTCTCCGGCGACATTAAGAAGGTGTACGTCGACGACGAGGAGTTCCGTGCCCGCGCGGTCATCCTCGCCACTGGTGCGGCACCGCGCCACCTGGGCATCCCGGGCGAGGCGGAACTGACCGGCCGCGGCGTGTCCACCTGCGCGACCTGCGACGGCTTCTTCTTCAAAGACCAGCACATCGCGGTCGTCGGCGGCGGCGACTCCGCCATGGAGGAGGCCACCTTCCTGACCAAGTTCGGCTCCAAGGTCACGCTCATCCACCGCTCCGAGAACTTCCGCGCCTCGCGCATCATGCTCGAGCGCGCCCGCGAGAACGAGAAGATCGAGTTCCTCACCAACACCGTCGTGGAGTCCGTCGTGGACGCCGACGGCAAGGTGGGCGGCCTGAACGTGCTCAACGTGGAAACCGGTGAGAAGTCCGTGCTCGACGCCACCGCGCTGTTCGTCGCCATCGGCCACGACCCGCGTTCCGGCTTCCTCGAGGGCCAGGTCGGCGTGGACGAGGGCGGCTACGTCACCGTCGAGAACCCGTCGACGCGCACCAGCGTGAAGGGCGTGTTCGCGTGCGGCGACCTGGTGGATAAGACCTACCGCCAGGCGATCACGGCGGCCGGTTCGGGCTGCCGTGCCGCGTTGGATGCTCAGCACTACCTCGCGGAGCTGTAAGCTAGCCGCCATGAGTGCACCAGTAGATGTCACCCAGGCCACCTTCAAAAACGAGGTCATCGAGTCCGACACCCCGGTTCTCGTCGACTTTTGGGCTGAGTGGTGCGGGCCGTGCAAGAAACTCTCGCCGCTTCTCGACGAAATCGCCGACGAGATGGGCGACCAAGTCAAGGTTGCCAAGGTCAACGTGGACGACGAGCGCGCGCTCGGCATGATGTACCAGATCATGTCGATCCCGACCGTGCTGCTGTTCAAGAACGGCCAGAAGGTCGACGAGTTTGTCGGCCTGCGCCCGAAGTCGGAGATCGTCTCCAAGATCGCAGCGCTCGGCGCGTAAACTGTTGTAATGGTTGTTCGACCGGGAAAGTTAGGTGCTTAGTGCAAGACATTTTGCGCGTTGGCGACTCCAGTACGCGGGTTGCTGAAGTTCGGATGTCGCTGGCCCGTCTCGGTCTCATCGACGGCTACGAGGGTGAGATCGACACCACGCGTCGCTTCACCGCAAACGAGATGCTTTTCGACGACACCCTCGCCGAGGCCCTCAAAGCCTTCCAGCAGTCCCGCGGCATTGTGCCCTCGGGCGCGATCGACGAGGTGACCTCCCGGGAGCTGCGCGAGGCGTCCTACACCCTGGGTGCCCGTGTGCTGAGCTACCAGCCGGGCCAAGAGATGGTCGGCGACGACGTGGGCCAGCTCCAGACCCAACTACATGAGCTGGGCTTTTACTCCCACCGGGTGGATGGCCGCTTCGGCCCGCAGACCTACGAGGCGCTGATGAACTACCAGCTCAACTCGGGGTTGGAGGACGACGGTGTCTGCGGCCCGGACACCCTGCACGCCCTGTCGCTTCTGGGCCGTCGCGTCACCGGTGGATCTGCACACGCGATTCGCGAACGCGAGTCCGTGCGCCAGGCCGGCCCGAACTTGGCCGGCAAGCGCGTAGTCATCGACCCGGACCTCGGCGGCGCGGACCGCGGCCGCGTGGTGGAGGGCCCCTACGGCCCGATCACGGAAGAGGAGATCCTTTGGGACTTGGCCCAGCGCATCGAGGGGCGCATGGTGGCCACCGGCATGGAGACGATCCTGTCGCGCCCCCGCGGCGATAACCCGTCGAACAAGCAGCGCGCCGATCTGGCCAACGGCTTCAAGGCGGACCTGCTGATTTCCCTGCGCCTGGATTCCTACCCGAACGAAAAGGCCAATGGCGTGGCCACCTTCTACTTCGGCTCGGAGCACGGCAGCTCCTCGCTGACCGGGGAGACGCTCTCGGGCTACATCCAGCGCGAGATCGCCGCCCGAACGGACCTGCAGAATTGCCGCAACCATGGCCGCACCTGGGAGATGCTGCGCATGACCCGCATGCCGTCCGTCGAGGTCGTGGCCGGTTACCTGACCAACCCGGGCGATTTGGCGGTGCTGACGGACCCGGCGCAGCGCGACGCCATTGCTGAGGCCATCGTCGTTGCCGTGAAGCGCCTCTACTTGCTCGAGCACGACACCCGCCCTACCGGCACCTACTCGTTTACGGAACTGCTGCGCGAGGAGCTCGCCTAACCCAGACCGAAAAAGTTCCCCGCCCAGGAACTTTCTTGGCCTTCCGGGGCGATACGCCTCCCATTTCCCCAGGTCGCCCTGGCGAGGAAACAAAAAAGTTCCACGACCACCCCTCAGGTCGTGGAACTTTTTTCGCGCGGGGACTAGTCCGTGCCCTGGATGAGCCCCATGATGCGCTCGAAGTCGTCCTTGTTGCCGAACTCGACCACGATCTTGCCCTTGCGCTTGCCCATGGTCACCGACACCTTCGTATCCCACGCGTCCGCCAGGGAATCGGCGGCCCGGGTGAGGTATTCCGGCTGCGGGGTCGGCTGGCGCTTCGGTTTGTCCGGCACCTTGCCGCCTCTGTTGATTAGCGACACTGCCTCTTCCGTGGCGCGCACGGACAGGCCCTCGGCGACGATGCGGTCGGCGAGTTGGCCCTGGGCGTCGGTGGTGTCGTCGCCAAGCTTGATGCCCAAGAGGGCGCGAGCGTGGCCGGCGGAGAGCACCCCGGCGGCGACACGGCGCTGTACCGCGACCGGCAGGTTGAGCAGGCGGATCGCGTTTGTGATTACGGGGCGGGAACGGCCGAGGCGGTCGGCGAGTTGCTCCTGGGTGACGCCGAATTCGTCGAGAAGCTGCTGGTAGGCGGCGGCTTCTTCGAGCGGGTTCAACTGCACGCGGTGGATGTTCTCCAGCAGCGCGTCGCGCAGCATGTCCTCGTCGGAGGTTTCGCGCACGATGGCCGGGATGTATTTCAGGCCGGCCTTGGAGGAGGCGCGCCAGCGGCGCTCGCCCATGATGAGTTCGAAGCCGTCCGGGGTGTCGCGCACGACGATCGGCTGGAGCAGGCCGAACTCGCGGATGGAGTGGACCAGCTCGGCCAGGTCGTCCTCGTCGAAGACCTGGCGCGGCTGCTTCGGGTTCGGGATGATCTTGCCGACCGGGATCTCCTGGTAGCGCGCCCCAACCGGCACCGGCTGGATCACGTTCTCCTTCTTCGCCGACACCGTCGGGGCGCCCTTGACCTGCTTCTTCGGGGCGCCCTTCGGTGTGTCGGCCGGCTTGTCCTGCTTGCCGAAGATTACGTCGGAGGCACTACCGCCGATGCCCGGGGTCTTGCCGTTCTTGTCAATGTCGGCCGGCGCCGATGGGATCAGCGCCGCCAGTCCGCGGCCGAGGCCGCCTTTGCGTTCTGCCATGGTTTACTCCTCTTCATCCAGTTGCGCGTAGACCTCGGGGCTCACGCCGATCGGGCCGGTGGTGGGGTGGGGCTGGTAGTCGCCGCGGATGGCCAACTCCTTGGCCGCGTCGAAGTAGGCGAGTGCGCCGCGCGATCCGGGGTCGTAGTCGATCACCGTCTGGCCGTAGCCGGGCGCCTCGGAGACCTTCACGGAGCGCGGGATGACGTTATTCAGCACAACCTGGCCGAATTGGCCGCGCACTTCCTCGGCCACGTCGGCGGCGAGGCGGGTACGGGCGTCGTACATGGTCAGAAGGATCGCCGAAATGTGCAGGTTGTGATTCAGGTGCTCGCGGATCATGCCAATGTTGCCCAGCAGCTGACCCACGCCCTCGAGCGCGTAGTACTCGCACTGGATGGGGATAAGCACTTCGTCCACCGCGGTCATCGCGTTAATTGTGAGCAGGCCGAGCGACGGCGGGCAGTCGATGAACACGTAGTCGAAGCCGTGCTCGTCCAAAAAGCCCTTGCGGATCGCGTCGTGCAGCCGGTATTCGCGCCGCACCATAGACACCAGCTCGATTTCCGCGCCGGCCAGGTCGATCGTGGCGGGGATGCAGAAAATGTTGAGGTTGTCCTTATGCGCCTGCACAGCCTCGTCGGCGTCGGCCTCGCCGAGCAGCACCTCGTAGCTGGAGGTGGTGCCGGAGGTGTGCTCCGCACCCAGCGCGGTCGAGGCGTTGCCCTGCGGGTCGAGGTCGATCACCAGCACCTTCATGCCCTGGCGGCTCAGGCTCGCCGCGAGGTTCACACTGGTCGTGGTTTTGCCCACGCCACCTTTCTGGTTAGCGACGGTGACCACGCGCGGCTGGTCCGGACGCGGGAGCTTCTCGCTTGACGACGACACCCGCGCCGCCCGCCTCGCCTCCTCCATCAAAGGAGTGTCATCGAAGTTTTCCACCTATTCCCCCTTCTTCTTGCGCAGGATGCGGATGAGCGTGGTCGGCTGATCCAGCGTAGCCGTCCCGACGGTGAGAATCTCCGGATCCTTGCCGCCGGCCTTGGCGATGAGCTTTGCGTCGCGTTCCAGCTCCTCGGCGACGGATTCACCCTTCAGCGCGATCATTGCGCCGCCACCCTGCAGCAGCGGCAGCGACCAGCCGGCCAGTTTGCCCAGCGGAGCCACGGCACGCGAGGTCACGGCGTCGAAGGACGCCTTCGGCTGGTCCTCGGCGCGGCCGCGCACGACGGTCACGTTATCCAGCCCGAGCTCCGCGACGACCTCGTTCAAATAGGTAGAACGCTTCAGCAACGGCTCGATGAGGGTGATCTTGAGATCCGGCCGGGCGATCGCCAATGGGATGCCGGGCAAGCCCGCTCCGGAGCCGATGTCCGCCACCTTCAGGTTGTCGTCGAAGGCCTCGGAGATCACCGCGCAGTTGAGGATGTGGCGCTCCCACAGGCGGCTGACTTCCTTGGGTCCGATGAACCCGCGCTCGGCGGCCGTGGTGGCCAACGAGTGGTGGTACGCCTCGGCTAGGGTAAGGCGGTCGCCAAAGACCTGGCTCGCTGCTTGGGGGGTGGTATCCGACATGCCAGCAACTCTAGTCGCCGCCCCGACACGACCCCACACAACGTAAAACCCCGGCCGGGGCCGGGGTGTCGCTCTCAAGCAAATGCTTAGTTGCCCTGCTTGCGCTGCTTCTTGGTGCGACGGTCGACCTTGCGCGCGCCTGGGGCCGGGGCGGTGGTGCGCTTCATCTCCACCTTGCGGGCCTTCTCTTCAGCTTCCTCGGCGTCCATCTTGTTGTTCAGGATGCGGGTTTGGAAGAAGGTCCACACGTTGTTGGTCAGCATGTAGAACAGCAGGCCGATGTGCCAGATGACACCGGTGGCCAGAATCATGATGGGGAAGAACCAGAGCATCATCTTGTTCATCATGCCCATCTGGGATTCCATCATCGCGGCCATCTCGCCCTGCGGCTGAGAGGTCTTGCCGGCAGCCTTGCGGGCCTGCTGACGGTTGACCATCATGCGGGCGTTGAAGTGGGTGAACGCGGCACACAGGATGACCAGCGGGGCGCACACGGCGACGATCTTCGCGCGGGTGAGGTCCTCCATGCCGAAGCCGGCGTACATCTCCTGCGGCATCGACATGTATGCCGACAGCGGCACGCCGAAGAAGTCCGCGTCCAGGAAGGACTGCACGTCCTCCACGGGGAAGGCGTAGTTGGGAGTGTTGCGGTTCTGCTCGACGGAAAAGCCGAGGCCCGTGCCGCCGTCACCGGTGCGGTTAAACGAACGCAACACGTGTAGCAGGCCGATGAAGATCGGCATTTGCACCAGCGGGACGATGCAGGACGCCAGCGGGTTGGTTCCCATTTCGCGGTAGAGCTTCTGGGTCTCTTCCGCCATCTTCTGCTGGTCGTTCTTGTACTTTTCGCGGATTTCCTGCATCCGCGGCTGCATCTCCTGCATCTTGCGGGTGGAACGCATCTGGTTCACCATCGGCTTGAGTAGCAGAAGGCGGACCGTGCAGGTCAGCAGCACGATCGCGAGAATCCAGGAGATGCCGGAGTCCTCGGGGATGATGAAGCCGATTGCTTCGTGCCAAAACTTCAGCACCCAAGAAATCGGCCAGTAAATGAAATTCAGCACGCTTCCGTGTTACTCCTCACTTAAATTTTCGATGCTGCCCGGCACCGGGTCGTAACCCCCGGGGTGCCACGGTCCGCATTTGCAGATCCGGGCGGCGGCAAGCAATCCGCCGCGCACGGCACCGTGCCTGGACACGGCTTCGAGCCCATACGCGCTGCATACCGGCAGAAAACGACAGGTCCCGCCCATCTTAAGGGGTGAGACGTACTTTTGGTAACCGTGAATCACGCCGACCAGCGCTTTTGCGACCGGTCCTGTGGCCTCCGGGATTTCGGCGCCGGCGAAATTGTAGTACGACATCAGCGCTTTTTCGCGACTTTGTCCAGTGCCTTGTGCAGATCGTGCGCTAGCTCGTCGCTGCTGGCCTCCGCCGATTTGGGTAGCGCGCGGATCACAACATCGCAGTTGCGCTCTAGCTTATCGACGACCCCACGTTGCAGCACCACATGCCTCAACTTTCGCGACACGGCGTGGCGGGTGACGGCGTTGCCGATCTGTTTGGACACGACGAGGCCGAAGCGGGGCCCGCCGGTGATGGTGTCGTCGTCACGCACACGCACATGGACCATTAACGTACGAGACCCCGCGCGCACTCCCTGTTTCATCGCCGCTTTGAAGTCGGCGGATGAGGTCAGTTTGTGCGGGCGGGGTAGCACGTTGATTGCGCGAGATTACGCGGAGAGCTTCGCGCGGCCCTTCTTGCGGCGGGCGGACACGATGGCGCGGCCTGCGCGGGTCTGCATGCGGGCGCGGAAGCCGTGCTTGCGTGCGCGACGGCGGTTGTTCGGCTGGAAAGTCCGCTTAGACACGGTGGACTCCTTGTGCGGTCATGAACGGCCGGCGGCTCGTCAAAGCCTCCCGGGGTTTTGGCCGTTCCAAGTTTGAAACGAGTGCGTCGAGATTGCGGTTCGGCTCCTGGGGGAGGAGCGCGGTCGCGTGCAGCGCCTTCGCCGACTCGCCCGTAAAGGCGGCCCGGTGCCCGGCGGGGGCGGTGCTCTCGGTAAAGCACGCCAGGGGAACTGGCGTGAAGACGGGCTCAAGAGTACGCGAGATTTGCGGCGCCGGCCAAATCAACACTCCGACGATGTTCGAACGGCACGGCGGGTGCCCCCGTAATTACAAGCTTGTGTTTTTTCGCAGGTGGGACGGCGAATCGCCGGAGTTTCCTGCGGGTCGGCTGTGAGAACGT